>JAHDEO010000055.1:0-5048 GCA_020628725.1 Saprospiraceae bacterium | reverse complement strand
GGTTAAATTTTATATTTTGAAATGAATGTTGTAATTTTAGGGGAAATACAAATACATAAATTCTGAATACCTAACTGTTCCTTTTACCGTTTTCTTCGTTAATCTTTACTATACTTTACGAATAAGAGTTTGTGCAAAAGTTAAAGAAAGATTAAATCTACATTCAAATAACTATAAATTTAGTTCATTTAAATATTATTGTAAATCGTACAATTACACACTTAAAACTAACTATTCTAACATCAAATTATTTTCTTCACTGTTTAAACAAAAAATAATATGAAATGTACAGCACAATGGATAGTTTTGCTATTCATCGCAACTATGTTTACCACCCCGGTATTTGCACAAAAAAAACGTAAAAAAAAGAAAAAACGTGCAAAAACAGAACTACCTGTACCGCAAGTGACACCCGAAATACCCACAGCCAACCTCACAAAGGTCACTACTGTAGAAGGTATCACCGAGTATCAGATGGACAATGGCTTGCGAGTATTGCTCTTCCCCGACCAATCTAAAGCCACAATTACTGTAAACATCACCTACCTCGTAGGTTCAAGACACGAAGGCTATGGCGAAACAGGCATGGCACACTTGCTCGAACACCTCGTATTCAAAGGCACACCAAACCACCCGGATATTCCACAAGAATTGACCGAACACGGCGCACGCCCCAACGGTACAACGTGGTACGACCGCACCAATTACTTCGAGACATTCACAGCTACCGACGAAAATCTCGACTGGGCATTAGACCTCGAAGCCGACCGAATGATTAATTCATACATCGCTAAAAAAGACCTTGATAGCGAAATGACTGTCGTCCGTAATGAATACGAAGCAGGTGAAAACAGACCATCAGGCGTACTATTAAAACGCACAATGGGCGCAGGTTTTATGTGGCACAACTATGGTAAAAGCACCATCGGCGCACGCAGCGACCTTGAAAATGTACCGATTGACCGCCTCAAAGCATTCTACAAAAAATACTACCAACCGGACAATGCCGTATTGGTCGTTGCCGGAAAAATCAACGAAGAAAAAACGCTCAAACTCATCAAAGAAAAATTCGGAAAAATTCCTCGTCCGGAGCGCGAACTCATCCCCACATACACCAAAGAACCCACACAAGATGGCGAAAAACTCGTCACGCTGCGTCGCTCCGGCGATGTGCAGGCGATGTCTTGCATGTATCACGTACCTCCCGGTCCACACCCTGATTACGCCGCCGTTGCTGTGATTGAAGAACTGCTGACCGACCAGCCTTCGGGCAGATTGTACAAAGCCTTGATGGAGCCTAAAATTGCTTCTTATGTATGGGGCTTCGCGCCCGGACTCAAAGAAGGCGGTTTTATCTACATGGGCGCAGATGTGCGTAAAGAGAACGACCTCGAAAAAGCCAAAGAAATCCTCGTAGCAACTTTGGATGATTTGAAAGAAAATCCACCGACAGAGGAGGAAGTACAACGCGCCAAAACACGCATTCTCAAAAATTGGGACTTGGCATACAACAACGCCGACCGCGTAGGAAGAACCATGAGCGAGTATATCGCACAAGGCGATTGGCGATTATTTTTCTTATTTAGGGATAATGTGGAATCTGTTGAAACACAAGATGTTGTGCGAGTAGCAAAAACCTACTTTAAGCCTTCTAATCGTACTATCGGGTTATTCTATCCGACAGAAGATGCTGACCGTGCAGAAATTCCTGACGCACCGGATGTGACGGAATTAGTGCAAGATTATAAAGGTCGTGAGGAAGTTGCTGTTGGTGAAGAATTTGACCCGTCACCCAAAAATATCGAGTCTCGCACCACACGCGGCGATGCGCCAAGTGGTATCGAATATGCTTTGCTTCCTAAGGAGACACGCGGTGATGCTGTTGCCATGCAAATGACTTTCCGCTACGGTTCGCCGGATGCTTTGGTGGGTAAATCTACTGCTGCAAGCATGGTTTCGGATATGCTCATGCGTGGTACAAAAACCATGACTCGTCAGGAAATCAAGGATAAACTCGACCAACTCAATGCCAATGTGCGCATCTTCGGCGGTACAAGCAGCGTTACTGCACGTATCGAAACCGAGCGTGACAACCTCCCTGAACTTATTGATTTAGTGGCAGATATGATGAAAAATCCGACTTTCGATGCCAATGAATTTGACAAAATGAAAGAGGAAGAGCTGGCTTTCCGCGAAGAAGGGCTTTCTGACCCACAAGTGGTTGCCAATAACACATTTAGTCGTTTGCTAAGTCCATATCCAAAGGGTGATGTACGCTATCGAATGACTTTAGAGGAGTCCATCGAAGCCGTTAAAAATACGAAATTGGAAGATGTCAAAAAATTCCACGAAACTTTCTACGGTGCTTCTGATGCTACCGTAGCGATTGTTGGAGATTTTGACGAAGCTGCGCTGAAAGCCAAAATCGAAGAACACTTTGGCGACTGGAATAGCCCAAGCGAGTATGAGCGTATTGCTTACCCGTATCAAGCCGTCAAAGCCGGCAACGAAAACCTTGAAACACCGGATAAAGCCAATGCGATGTTCTTTGCAGGAACTAAAATACAAATCCGCGACGACCACCCCGATTATCCTGCGATGTTGTTGGGTAATTATATGCTCGGCGGTGGATTCCTCAACTCTCGTTTGGCGACGCGCATTCGTCGTACCGATGGCTTGAGTTATGGCGTTGGTTCTTGGTTCAATGCCGGGTCGGAAGACGACAGTGCTACTTTTGGCGGCTATGCCATTTACGCGCCCGAAAACCGTGATGCGGTAGAAGCAGCTTTCAAAGAGGAAATCAAAAAAGTGCGTACAGAAGGCTTCACACAAGAAGAAATTGATGCTGCGAAGTCAGGTTGGTTACAGTCGCGTACCGTGAGTCGCGCCCAAGACAGCAGCCTTTCCGGTAAGCTCAATCGCTATCTCAATATCGACCGCGATATGATGTGGGACGAAGATTTTGAGCAGAAAATTGCCGACCTCACGCTTGAAGAAATCAACGCAGCTATGGCAAAATATCTCAATGAAGAAGCATTGATTTATGTCAAAGCAGGTGATTTCGCAGGTGTTGAGGAGAATGTGAAACCGTAATTTTTTTAATGATTAATGGTTAACGATTAATGATTAATGCAGAATTAACGCGAAACCGTACAGGCGAATTCATTCGCCATGTAAATAGAATTGCAAATAAAAATAGTGCTACATTGGCGATTGAAATCGCCTGTACGAGATTAACGTGAATTATTACGTGTATTTTTTTGTTTATAAATGCGAAATTAACATAGAACGCAGCGCAACATTTCTAACTTGTATCGCGTACTATTTCACGTTAACTTTGAATTAATCATTAACCGTTAACCATTAATCATTATGTATTCGCTCAATCAAATCCCGATATTTCAAGAATTGGAAAACAGTCAAAACATTTTGCTCGCAGGAGCAGGTGGCGGTTTTGATATTTACGCGGGGATTCCTTTCTATTTGAATTTGGTGAAACAAGGGAAAAATGTCATTCTTGGTAATTACTCGTTTACCTTCCTGAAAGCGACAACTTCAATAGAAGAATTTCCGAATTGCTATCGTATCCAAGATAGTGATCACGACCTTTCTCAAAGTTATTTTCCCGAAAAATTCCTCAAAGAGTGGCTCACCACACAAGGGCATGACGCTACGATATATGCTTTCAACCGAAGCGGTGTCTTTAGTTTTCGCAACATTTATAATTACCTGATTGACAAATACAAAATAGATACTGTAGTGCTGATTGACGGCGGTACAGATAGCATTATGTTTGGTGATGAAGAGGGCTTGGGAACGCCGCTTGAAGATGTGATTTCGATGTCGGCAGTGTATCAGACGGGCATTGAAAAACAGTATTTGCTCAATCTTGGTTTTGGTGTGGATCACTATCATGGTGTGTCGCATTTTCGTTATTTGGAGAATGTGGCGACGCTCTCTCGTGAAGGCGCGTATTTGGGGTCGTTTCATCTCATTCCGCAGATGCCCGAAGGCACAGCAATACGGAGATGCCGTTAATTATGTCAATGGAAAAATGCCGAAAAAAAGCATCGTTTCCAATTCAATTATCAGTGCATTGGAGTGTGAATACGGTGATTATCATAGAACTGAACACACGAAAAACAGTCAATTATGGATTAATCCTTTGATGTCGATTTACTGGTGTTTCGATTTGAAGGCGGTGGTGGAAAAAATTAGGTATTACGATTATATCAAAGATACAGATTCGGTGAATGAGTTCGTTAAAGGATTACAGTTGTATAGAAGGACACTGACGAAGCCTCGCAATAGTAAAGGAATTCCAATTTAAAATGAACATTCCACACAATATGAACTACACCATAGGCGACAACCTCCGCGAAATACCCGATGACCGAGAGGAATTTGAAAAAGGCATTATTTTTTTGGAGCAAAAACTCGCAGATGCCAATACAAATCTCGAAAAAGCAAAACACCTTTCCAAACTCGGTGTACTCAATCGCATCATCGGAAATTTAGATAAATCATTTCAACAACTCACTGATGCACAATTAATTATTCGTGATTTGGATAATGAGAAATTGTATCTCGTGAATGAAATTCGCTTGGCAACTACGTTGCAATTTCAAGGTGAATTTGAAGTCGCAGAAAAGATACATTCTACATTAGAACAACAAATTCACGCGAATGACCGCCACCATGATTTACTGGATTTTATTTATCAGCATAAAGGCAAAAATTATTTTGAATGGGGTAAATTGGACTTGGCTTTAGTGGAATTTGAAAAAGCATTATCCATCAGAAAAATAAAAGGAGATGAGACGTTGATACATTCTACCGAAATTGCTATTCAGAAAATGAAGGAACTGATGGGTATTTGATAATTTTTGTAAAATACAAATTAGCGTGATGAAGATTTTTTTTGGAACGACAGTCTTCAAAATTTAAAAAAATATGATATAGTTAACTTGTTTTTAATGCCATACAGCATTAATTGAGGGGTGGGCGTAACTAAAAAAGAGAGTTTTTAACTTTGTTTTGTCAAAATC
>JAHDEO010000054.1:9760-22917 GCA_020628725.1 Saprospiraceae bacterium | reverse complement strand
AAAGCCAAGGACTTAAATCTTATTTTTTCTTTATCGCAGGTGGAAACACGCGCTTTGAGGGCAATTATAAAATTGATGATTTTTCTATAAAAAAACTCATCACACACATACATGAACGCGGGCATGTGGTGGGCATACATCCAAGCTACGACACCTATCAAGATGCAACGATGCTGAGTTGGGAAATTGAGGCATTACGAGAGGTATCACCGCAGTCGGTGAAGGCAGGGCGGCAGCATTTTTTACGATTTAGTGTACCACATACCTGGCAGGTGTGGGAGGATAATGGTTTGGAATGGGACAGCACAATGGGCTATGCGGGGGCAATTGGTTTTCGATGTGGGACTTGTTATCCGTTTCCTGTATTTAATGTGTTGACTCGCAAGGAATTGAACTTGGTGGAACGTCCGCTTTTGGTGATGGAAGTGAGTTTGTTTTCGGAAGCATATATGGGCTTGACGCAGGCGGAGGCATTGGTAAAAGTGAAAGAAATTGTGGAGACCGTAAAGCAATTTGAGGGAGAATTCGTGCTGCTGTGGCACAATTCTAATTTGGTATTGAATGGCGAAGATTATTGGGAAACGTATAAGGCGATAATTGACGTATAACGACCAATGAAACTACGAATCAAAAAATTTGATGGTATCATCCAAAGTATCAAGAATGCGGACATTGGCAGCATTACCTTCATAGGTAGATTGCAAGCCGGAAAGTAAGATTTCGGTTTTGGGAAGTGCATTACTTAGCGCATCAATATAGTTTGGTGTAGGAAGTTTAGTAAATGAAGGTGATAAAATCGTGTAAATATATCTAGGTTCATGAATTTTATAAGGAATTTGCAATTCATCCAACGGGATGTTTTGCCCCAAATAAATCACCTTATTTCCTCTGATTTTCAGAAGGTAATGTACAAAAAGAAGGATTAATTCTTGTATTTCTCCTTCGGGGAGATAGAGGAGATAAGTTGGTTGTTCTTCGTTTTGCTTGAGAGGAAGTTGGTCGATGGCAACGATGATTTTTTGGCGAATAAGACAAGTGATAAAGTGTACTTGTGCGGGATTGACCGAGCCGGTCATCCAGAGGATAGTGAGTTTGCTGAGAAAGGGATTGATGACCTCCAACATCGTTTTTTCCAAGCCAATCTGTTTGATATTGGTGCTAATGATCCGGTCAAACTTGTACTCATCCATTTCAATCATTGAAATGGTGAGGGCATCAAGTTGAGTGGCGTGCTCAGAATTGACTTCGGAGAGGGCAGCTACTTTTTCGGCGATTTCGTCTTCCGACATCTTAGCGATTTTGGAGATTTTGAAACCGTTGCGATTAAGTAGTCCAACATTGAGCAGAAAGCGCAAATCTTCATCGGTATAATAGCGGATATTCGTTTGTGTGCGATTTGGTTTGATCAACGAATAGCGTTTTTCCCATATCCTGATGGTATGGGCTTTTATGCCTGATAGCTGTTCCAAATCTTTTATTGAATATACTGCCATTTGTTAGTCGATAGTCAATGGTCGATAGTCCATAATAAAGGGATAATCAACTCAACTTCTTGTAAATCAATAATGTGTAGTCATACTAATGCTTAATTGGGTAGTGAAACAAGTTTGTTATAAAAAAGTTTAACTAAATGAAAGCTTTAATCATTTTTATAAAAAATCCTGAACGCGGAAAGGTGAAAACTCGGCTTGCGGCAACGCTTGGTGATGACAAGGCGTTGGAAATTTATAAACAATTGCTTGAACACACACGAACGATTTGTGAGCAAGTAGAGGCAGATAGATTATTGTATTACAGTAATTATATCGAACGAAATGATGCGTGGGAAGGTAGACTTTTCAAAAAGTTTGTACAAACAGGAGATGATTTGGGTGCGCGTATGCAGACTGCTTTTGAGGAAGTTTTTGAGCTTGGCTATCGCAAGGTCGTAATAATAGGCAGTGATTGTGCCGATTTGAGTACCGACACTATCACTGCTGCTTTTCAACATTTGGAGCATCATGATACAGTCATAGGACCATCCAATGATGGGGGCTATTACTTACTGGGAATGAGGCAATTGTTTACACCCGTTTTTGAGCGAAAACAATGGAGTACCCCCTCTGTCTTAGAGGATACAAGGGTGGATATTGAAAACGCCGGATTGACGTGCTATCTATTACCACAACTCACGGATATTGATACCGAAGAAGATTATCGGTCAATAGTCGATGGTCAATAGTCTATAGTTTCATTTTTTTGCTACGCAAAAAATGATTTGCCTATGGACTATGGACTGCTGACTATAGACTAACTACTCAACTCCATTTCCTGAAATATCCGTTTGATACGGAGTATAAGTTCAATGGGTTTGAATGGTTTGGAGATAAAATCGTTGGCACCCAAACGGGATGCTTCCAGTACGACCTCGTCCAATTCTAATGCTGATATAACGATAACCGGTGTGTCTTTTTGCTGGTCTTGTCGCACAAAAGTGATTAATTCCAGCCCGCTGACATGTGGCATCATAATATCTGCAATAATAAGGTCGGGGTCTTCGGTTCGTATTTTATCTATAGCAACCTGCCCATCTTCTGCTCTGATCACTTCATAGCCTTGCTTCTTCAGCCTAAACTCAAGCGCGGTGAGCATAATTTCTTCATCTTCACATATGAGAATCTTCATCGTGGATATACATTTAGAGGCGAATAAAATGTAAGTTCGAGTCTGAGTTCAAATTAACTTAGGTATAAGATAATTTGTTTGTTTGTCTCTGTGTTTATTGGGTAATATTGGATGAACTCCTTCGTCGTAACTTATTTTGTAAAAATATATTTTTTCTTCAAATAATTAAAATAATTCGTCGTTGTTTTATGCAAGATTCATCAAGTTATTTCTTGCATCTTGTAGTTCAGGTAGTGCCTTTGTATAAAGTTCTGAAACTGTGCTGACGAGGGTGGGGACAGTCGCTGCGATAGCATCCTCCGAAATGCCTGAGTTTTGGCGTTCCCAAAGCATTTTGTCAATTTTTTTATTCGTTTCAGTCAGTTCTTCAAAGCCAATATAAGGCAGTGTAGATTTCATCTTGTGGCTGACCTGCTTGAGTTCATCCCAGTTTTGTTCGGCAGCCAGTTTCTGCATTTTCTCAAATTCTCCGGAAGGTTCAGTAAGCAACATGTCCAGTAAAATACCTTTCATATCCGCATCCCCATCCGACATGAGTTCTAAGTAACTTAAATCAATGTGTTTGTAGTTGTCCATATTGTTCCTTACAATGTTTAGATAATGTTTCCTTATAATTTTTTAAAGAGGCTTTTCAATGCCCTTCGGGACATAGCCTCCGCTATTTTACGTTTATTTTTTTTGTAAACAGGCATCAATTTTAGCAATAGCTGTGGGCCAATCACTAACCGGCTTGGCAATATAATCTTGCATTCCGTAGTCTGGATATTTACCGTCTATACGAAGGGTCGTCATCGCAAGTATCGGCAAATCCTCCGGCGAATAATTCATTTCTGTACGAATGTATTTTGTTGCATCAAAACCATTCATTACAGGCATCTCAATATCCATTAATATCAGGTCAAAGTCTCTCTCCATTAACTTATCAATGGCTATTTTTCCATTATCTGCAATTGTAACCTCCACATTACCTGTACTTTCTATGTACCTCTTGGTTACAAATTGATTCATTTTATTGTCTTCTACTAATAAAATGCGCCTTTGCTTTGTTTTTTCAATATTGTTATTCATTTTTTTGTTTTTGCTCATGTTCAAATAATCTCACCTAAATCGAAGTATTAAGCCATTATATTTACTTCTACTCTTCTCTCCGGATTAATTTTTTTTTGTACCCAATAATCAATTTTCGCAATAGCTGAGGGCCAGTCGTTAACCGGTTTTACAATGCAGTCTTGCATCCCGACGGTTTTAAACTTATCACTATCCACGACGTCTGCATGAGCAGTCATGGCGAGTATTGGCAATATTTCCGGTGATATTTTGAGTTCTTTTCGGATGTATTCGGTGGCATCGTATCCATCCATGACGGGCATTTGTATGTCCATTAGCACAAGTGCAAACTCTTGTTCACGCAGTATTTCTGTGGCAATTTGCCCGTTTTCTGCGATGATCAATTCAAATCTTCCTGTCCTTTCCAATTGTTTTTTAGTTACCAATTGGTTCATTTTATTGTCTTCTGCAAGCAATATGCGGATTTTTCCGGCATCTTCATTTTCAGAGACATCTTCTAAGACAGTAATTTTCGCATCGTGATTCGTCTCGGTCGAATGGTTACCATTTATTTCCGGTATCGACTCGAAGGATGGGTTAATATTAGGGATAGAACTTTCATCACCTTGATCCAATAATACATCGAACGAAAATACGGAACCAACACCAAGTTCACTAGTTACATTAATACTTCCGTTCATCAAGTTGATGATTCTTTGAACGATGGATAAGCCAAGACCTATACCTTCATAAAACTTCTTCTGTCCATCTCTCACTCTCACGAATGGGTCGAATATCGTTGGAAGTTTATCTTCAGGTATGCCTATTCCTGTATCTTCTATTTTAAAACCTAATCGCACCGTTCCCTCTCCGTCTTCATCATTAGGCGTATTCATCGCTACGCGTATGCACACCTCTCCTTTTTCGGTAAACTTGAAGGCATTACTAACGATATTAATCAACACCTGATTCAGACGTTTCTCATCACCTGCCACAAATCGAGGTACATTTTCATCAATTTTAATATTGATAGCTACATTTTTTGCTGCTGAATATTGAATATTAATCAAATTCATCAACAGGTCATGCAAATCAAATGTTCCCTTTTCCAGCTTGATATTAAATTCAATTTTCTGAAGTTCAAGAATATCATTAATCATCTTGAGCAGATGCTCGGATGAATTTTTGACAGAATCCAAATAGCCCGTTTGTTCATCCGTCAAATTATTTCTTGGTAACAGATCAACCAAACCCATAATGGCGTTCATCGGCGTACGCATTTCGTGACTCACCATCGTGAGTAGTTGTCCTTTGAGTTGCTCTTTTTCTTTCTCTTCACGAAGTTTTGCAGCCTCCAATTGCTCTGTAATATCTCTTATAATTCCGTGATACTCAACATCTCCCGCATCGGTATTTACCAAATTTGCTGTGACAAGGCAGTGTCTTACATCACCATCCTTCTTTCGGATATCTATTGAATAATCCTTAACAAATGACTTTTCTTTTAGTGCTTTGGTGATTTCTTCACGCTCTTCCTCTTTCTCATATAATTGCCTGACGTTAACGACTTTTATTTCCTCTTCGGTATAACCAAATAAGTCGAGTGTAGCTTGATTATATTCGACAATTTCACCATTTTGTTTCGTGATATAAATGGCATCTTTGGATTGTTCAAAAATCAACTTGTAACGCGCCTGCGCTTCCTCTAATCTGCGGTTAGTTCTGTTTCGTTCTATGGCATACCGTAGCGTCTTCGCGAGAAAGTCTGAGCCAAAATTACCTTTAACAAGATAATCTTGCGCTCCTGCCTGCAAAGCGCGAATACCAAAACTGGTATCCTCCATTCCGGTGAATACGATGACATTTGCTTTTGGATGAGCCGCCAACAGTTTTTCGAGCGTCTCAAAGCCATTGCTATCCAGTAGATTGAAATCTAATAATACCACATCGAAAGCATCCGCATGCAAGGTTTTTATTGCACCTTCAAGCGTTCTTTCGTTGACAATCACGTTGTCTTTTAGTTCTGACTCGCCAAGAAATATTTCTACTAAGCGAACATCCCCCGGATTATCTTCTACCAGCAATATTCTGAACTGGGCGTTTTTGTACATATTTTTCTCATTGTGTTGTTTAGTACTTTCGCATTGTTTTTGTGTTGAGTAATCTGAGAAAACAAAGTGTAGATATTTACTGTACCATATTATTTTTAATCACAAAAAACGATATTTTTTTAAATTAAAAAATCGGTATTTGTCTGCTCAAAATTGCTAAACATTGCGTCACATTTCAATAAAAAACTTTATTCGCAATACTTAAAACCCATTTTAGCGCAATTCGTGACATAGAAAAGCATCGAGTTTTGAGTTTTTGCCCACGATTTGAAATTAATTACTCTTATTTATAAGGATAAAAAATAAACGTAGCACCTTTTTCTTCAACAACGAACAGACAAATGAATTTCAGTGGATCTTTGTAAACTTGTTTAAAATTTTCTAATCCTTCACTTTGAATAATATTTTTTGTCACAAGTTCTTCAAGTGTAGAAATATGGTAAGACCAGAATGTATTTGACTGTTCTTTTGAAATCAACGGAATACCAATTTCAACTGATTTTCGATGTGCAATAAATATCGGATAATTAGAGACATCACTATTCATGGTGGTCTCGGCTACTTCTCGGAAAACACCATTATACCTCTGTAATTCATCCTCAAGGGCTTTCATCAATGATAATTCTTGTGACATTATAGGTAGGTTGTAGGGAAGTGAGTCACTTAACAAATATACAATTTTGATACGAATTTTGCAATAAAATGTTGTTTATTTTGATAAATAAAAGAGGGGCAAATGTGTTGTAGGAACATAACTTTTCCATCTCTATATTTTGGAAAGTAAAATAACATTTTCAATGTGATGTGTATGAGGAAACATATCAACAGCTTGTATCTTATCAACTTTGTACATGTGTTTCATCAATGCCAAATCACGCGCCTGTGTAGCCGGATTACAACTCACATAAATAAGGCGTGGTGCACCCAATTCTAACAAAAGATTAACAACTTTTTCGTGCATACCTGCGCGTGGCGGATCGGTGATGACGATATCCGGTTTGCCGTGTTTCTCGGCAAATTCATCAGAAAGAATATCGCGCACCAAGCCTGCGTAGAAAGTTGTATTAGTCAATTCATTGAGGTCAGAATTGAGTTTGGCGTCTTCAATGGCAGCTTCGATTTCTTCGATACCTGTAACATGTCCACAGTCTTTCGCTACAAAACATGCAATACTACCAATCCCTGTATAAAGGTCGTACACGTTTTCAGTACCATCAAATTCCGCAAAATCCGCAACGACTTGGAACAACGCGAGTGCTTGTGGCGTATTGGTTTGGAAGAACGATTTTGCACCGATTCGGAAACGAACGTGTCCCAATTGTTCGTGTATATACGGCAGCCCACTGTGACATTTTACGTCTTGGTCAAAAATGGTATTATTTTTCTTTTCGTTGATGACATACATCAATGAAGTGAGGTCAGGAAACTTGGCGCGAAGGTGATCGAGCAATGCCATTCGCCGTTCTACATCCTCATAGAAAAAGCCGATAATCACCATTGTTTCACCCAAAGTGGTCGTTCGCACAAACATTTGCCTTAAAAATCCCGTCTGACGCTTAATGTCGAAGAAGGTAAATTCATTTTCGAGCGCGAATTTGCGGACTTCGTTACGCACGGCATTCGAAGGCTCGGCTTGAAGGTGGCAGTGTTCGATGTCCACAATCTTATCAAAGGCACGCGGACGGTGAAAACCCACTGCATTAAAACTTTCCGGCTCTACGCCCGCATCAATTTCTTCTCGTGTCAGCCACTTTTTATTGGAGCAAGTAAATTCGAGTTTATTGCGATAATATTGTGTTTCTTTGGCAGGTATGATAGGCGGAATTTCAGGAATATCCAGCTTGCCAATGCGTGTGAGCGCATTTTTCACTTCCAGCCATTTATGGTGCAATTGTGCCTGATAATCAAGGTGTTGCCATTTGCAACCTCCGCACACACCAAAGTGCTTACAGAAAGGCTCTACCCTATCAGGTGAGGCTTGGCGCATTTCGCGCATGAAGCCTTCGTAATAGCCTTTTCGTTTGCGGTAAACAGTTACATCCACTACATCTCCGGGTACGGCATCCTTCACAAATACGACTCGCTCTTCGTGTCTGCCGATGGAGAATCCTTTATCTGCCACGCCTTCTATCTGGATGTTTTCCAGTATGATTTCTTTATTTTTTTTTCTTCCCACTTTTGTTTCGTGATTGATTAATTGGTGATTTATTGTATTTCGCTTCGCGAAACCATTATTTTATTCAAAGTAAAGCGCAAATTTACGTTTTTTTTCATCTATTCTCCTATCCAATTCTCATTCAACGGGTGACTTTATGCTTATCCATTGGATATTTTAATGATAACCTTTGAATACCGACACGCCTGTTTATCTGTTGAATTAGCAGTTTTCATAGTGGTTTTATAAAAGTGAAGCCCTGCCGCATATGCGACAGGGCTTTTTATATTTAATGATTTTGCGAAGCAAAATTCAATCAAAAATCAAAAATCATTGAATCAAAAATCACTCAACTTTCTCCATTCCCCGCAGGTGTTTATCCAGAAACGCGACTATTTTCCCATAACCTTCTATTTCATTTTCTTTCTTTCTGAATCCGTGACCTTCATCCTCGAAAATGACATATTCTACAGGTACACCATTTTTCTCAACGGCAGCTACAATTTCGTCAGATTCTACTTGAAGAACGCGTGGGTCGTTTGCGCCTTGCAAGACCATTAAAGGTTTCGTCACCTTGTCAGCATGAAATAGCGGCGAAATATTGTATAAACGTGTAGAGTCAGCGCTGTATGGGTCACCAATTTCTTTGTATAATGATTCGCGGAACGACTCCCAATACGGTGGAATCGACTTGAGGGTACGCAGCCAATTGGTCACACCAAAAATATTGACTCCAACCTCAAATTCCTCCGGCGCAAAAGTCAAGGCAGCCATTGTCATATATCCACCATACGAACCACCGATGATACCGATTTTATCTGAGTCGATGTAGTCCAATGTTTGCAGATACTTTTTACCATAAATGCAGTCTTTCAAGTCTTTATCGCCATGATTGAGGTCATCCATTTTGTAGAATGTCTTGCCATAGCCACTGCTTCCGCGATTATTGACAGCAAGAATAGCGTACCCCTGATTGACCATATATTGTATCAAAGCAAAATAACCGACACGCGACTGTCCACCCGGACCACCATGCACCCAGACGAGCGCAGGCACTTTATTCTCCGCCGAAGCCTCTAAAGGTTTATAATAAATCGCCGGAATGTCCAATCCATCAAAAGATTTGTAACGTACAACTTCTGCATTCACGAGGTGGTCAGGGTTGATTTCGGGGTTGAGTGTATTGGTAAGTTGTTTGATGTCTCCTGTCTCGAGATTGTATAAATATAGGTTGTTTGGAGCTTTGGAAGAACCCACTGAAAGTCGCGCCAATTTTTCGCTATCTGAAATCGAAATCCCTGTAATATTACCTTTCACATCCGGGAAAGCAACGGGCTTCCCTGTCTTGTTGTTGGTAATACGGAGAGTCGTTTTGCCATCTTCATTGATGCCCGTTACGCGGTAAGTTTCATTTTCGGAGAGATAACTGTAATACACATCCCAGTTGGTTTCAAAAATCTTTTCGCGCTCACCTGTAGCAATGTCGTATTTTACGAGATAAGTAAATTCGCTACCTTCATCCGTCGTATAAAAAAACGATTTATTGTCGCGGCTAAAACCTGATGCGCCGTATGACCCCGGACTTTCAGGATTCGAGATTTCTGTACGCTCACCCGTTGTACGATCATACAAATAAAGACGATTAGAACTTGTCGTGACGCTCTCGCTCAATGCAATGATTTTTTCATCATAAGACATATCATTGAAGTTGATACCATCTTCATTTTTGTAGAGCATTTCGCCTTTCCATTCGCCCACATTCATTTTATACACATCAAAAAATTGTGGGTCGCGGACATTAGAGCCGTAATACATGCTTTTTTTGTCTTCGCTCCAACCATAAAAACTCGCTTTTTCTTCTTCGCCGGGCGTCAAATCTTGAGTTGTGCCATCGGCTTTGAGCAGGTAAAGGTGTGAGATTTCGTTACCGCCTTTATCTGCCGAATAAAGAATTTCACCCGTACCGGGTACGTAATCATTTGCAAAAAACGATTCCTTATCGGAGTCTGTAATGGCGCGCTGCTCGCCTGTAGATAGGTCGATTTCATGCACATTATAAATGCCCGATTCGTTGCTGCTGATGAGCAATTTTGTCTCATCATTTGAAAATGCACCGCCACCGACTTGTTTGTTTTTATAAAATTGTTCGATGGTATATCGTTTGATTTTTTTAGTGGTGGGAAGTACTTCTTTGGTGATTTCCTCTGAGGTTGAATCGGTTGTTTTACAGGCAAATATGCCTATCAACAATCCGCATAGTAAGAAAAGTATGAACTTAGTTTTCATATGCATATTTTTCATAAATTAAAATAATTACCAAATTACAAAAGCAAATATTTAAAATTGCAAAAAATAAGATAAAACTACATTTTTAAACGACTAAATCAAGTTCAAGTGCAAGTATCAAGTTCAAGTTCAAGTTCAAGTTCAAGTTGTAGGAATTTGCAAAGTAAATTCTATCATTTAGTAAGAGTTTGGCTCTGCCAAATTCACAATTTGAACTTGATACTTGCGCTTGAACTTTATATGGTGGATGCGGTAGGAATCGAACCTACATAGCGCGAAGGCGACGGATTTACAGTCCGCTGATTTAGCCAATTTACCATCACATCCAAACATAAAAAAGCCCCCAACCGATTAAGGCTGAAGGCTTTTTATTTCTTATTGAAGACATAACATACCCGTATCCCTAACCGTTTGGTTTCCTGAGTTTTAGATACTGATATGAATACAATTTTGTTATGTTTATGTTATTGACTAATTACGACAATACATACGCCGTGAGAAATAAAAAAGTTCGTCGAAGATGATTTTTTTGCAAAAAAAATCACACCCAATCAAAAATCGACATTCAAAAATCAAAAATTCCACAACTTTCTACCTGTTAATTTTGTAATAAAAATGAATCTGATTTGGTCATTTAAACGTTGAATACTTACATTAGCGAGTCACAAGAGAAAACTCGCAACTATACATATGGAAAAACCTTTAGTCAATCGGGTAGCCAAAAGTGGTTTGATTACACTTAATTTGGAAGAATATTTTCCGAAGGAAGCTGTTGTATCATTCGACCTCAAGGACTACCTATATATGGAGTTGATTCTGAAAGAAAAAGAATTTAGGGCAGTACTCAAGGAGCATGATTGGTCGCAATATGAAGGGAAGCATATCGCGCTGTATTGCTCCACAGATGCCATCGTGCCTACGTGGGCATACATGCTTGTGACCACATATGCTGCGCCACATGCATTGAGCATCACACAAGGCGATGTAGAAATGGTTTATGCAACGCATTATCACAAAACCTTGTCTCAATTAGATGTAACACAATACGAAGATAAACGTATAGTTATCAAAGGATGCAGTAATAAATCCGTGCCTGTAGCAGCTTATACGGAATTGGTACGATTACTGCAACCACACGCTAAGAGTATTATGTATGGTGAGCCTTGCTCTACCGTTCCTATTTATAAGAAGAAGTAAACGAGTTACGAGTTGCGGGTTACGAGTTATTTTGAACTTGATGCTTGCACTTAGGCTTGAATAGTTCTCCTCAAATATTAATAAACAACACTCCAACACCTCATTTTTACGTGTATTTAGCCAACTCGAAACTCGTAACCCGTAACTCGAACTACACACTATTGACACTTGTGGAGAAGTGATTTTGAGGCGTTTTTCACCTTTGATTTTTGCTCCATTTTAATTTTAAACCAAGAGTTTGATGTCAATGTTCTGTTTGAACTTGTACTTGAACTTGCGCTTGAACTTAACTATGATTCGTTCAATTTCTATTTTTACCATTGTGTTGGTCGCTGTTGGGGCGATGTTGTTTTTTAGCTCGTCGATAGAAAGTGATTCTGCGGAAATGGATGCGGATAATTATCGTGCAGCAAAAGCCGAAAAATCCGGCAGTGAGTCTCCTACGCACCACCTTCCGCAAGTCATTAAGTCACCTCCGATGCCGGAAAATCCGAATTTGGCAGGTGAGGCTATTCCCAACAACTTTGATGCCCGCGAGCGACTCGACCGCGAATTGATGGTCAATAGTTACCGTCATTCGGCGACTTTGCAGTATTTGAAATTGGCGAATCGTTACTTCCCCATCATCGAACCTATCCTTGCCGAGCAGGGCGTTCCCGATGATTTCAAATACCTCGCTGTAGCCGAAAGTGGTTTGCGAAATGCCAGTTCACCTGCGGGCGCAAAGGGCATTTGGCAGTTCTTGGCAGGTACAGCGAGAGAACGCGGATTGACTGTAAATAGCGAGGTGGACCAGCGTTATGATGTAGAAAAAGCAACCCGTGCCGCCTGCAAATATTTGAAGGAAGCCAAACGCGATTATGGCACATGGATGAACGCCGCCGCCTGTTATAATATGGGCAGAAGCAACATGCGTAAATTGATGAATGCACAAAAAGAAACCCAATATTATGACATCGAAATGAACGAAGAAACAGCGCGTTATGTCTCACGTATCGTGGCATTGAAAACCATCATGCAAAACCCTGAACGTTATGGTTTTCAATTGGAAGCGTATGATTTATACCCACCATTTAATTATCGCGTGGTAGAGGTGAATGGAGCTGTGGCGAGTTGGGGAGATTTTGCCCACAAACACGGTACGAGCTACCGCATGTTGAAGACCTACAATCCGTGGTTACGCTCCTCGAAATTGACCAATTCAGCGAAGCGTACTTATCAGGTGAAATTGCCGTAATACTCGCGCCCCCAGCCCCTAAAGGGGAGTCAGCACGCGCAACTGAAATGTGGGCTGACTCCCCTTTAGGGGCTAGGGGTGTGTGTGGACTAAATTCTCACAGGAATTTCTCGCTCTCGCAAATACGCCTTTAATTCCCCAATTCCAATTTCTCCAAAATGAAAAATACTTGCCGCTAATGCTGCGTCCGCCTTCCCTTCTGTAAAAGCATCATAAAAATGCGACATCTCACCCGCACCGCCCGATGCAATAATTGGAATGGATAAATTTGAGGATAAAACAGCGTTTATTTCATTGGCAAAACCTGCTTTCGTACCATCATGATTCATGGAGGTAAATAGAATTTCGCCTGCGCCGCGTTGCTCTGCTTCTTCTGCCCAATCCAGTAGTTTTTTTTCGGTGGCTATGCGCCCTCCATTCAAATGAACGTACCAATCATCATTTACTTTTTTTGCATCAA
>JAHDEO010000054.1:0-9660 GCA_020628725.1 Saprospiraceae bacterium | reverse complement strand
ATGCGCCCTCCATTCAAATGAACGTACCAATCATCATTTACTTTTTTTGCATCAATGGCTACGACAACACATTGACTACCAAAGTTTTTCGCTAATTCATCAATCAAGTCGGGGCGTTTGACAGCAGCGGAGTTGATGCTGATTTTATCTGCTCCTGCGGCAAGCATGACTTCTACATCTTCTGTGGTTTTGATGCCACCTCCAATGGTGAATGGAATATTCAAATGACGTGCAATACGGCGGGCGAGTTCGGAGAGTGTCTTGCGTTTTTCGTGGGTGGCTGTGATGTCGAGAAAGACCAATTCATCTGCGCCTTCCCGGCTGTATTGTGCGCCCAATTCTACGGGGTCGCCCGCATCGCGCAGGTTGACGAAATTGACGCCCTTCACGGTACGCCCGTCTTTTATATCAAGACATGGAATAATTCTTTTTGCAAGCATCGTAACACAGACATTCTTGTCTGTAAGACCGTAAAATCTTCCAAACAAAAACTTATTTTTTAATAAATTTTAACCAATTAATTATCAGTGTTTTATGGTGTTTTTGAATTAAATTATTCACAATGTAAAAAAAATAACGCAATACATGCGCCCAAACAGGAATGTTTGGGTTACGAAACTCATTAAAAAACCGTAATTTTGGTTTTTAGTTAACTTTGTGTTTAGTTATCGTAACACAGACATTCCTGTCTGTGCCATGTGAAATACAGACATTCCTGTCTGTGTTACGAAAAACCAATCACTAATCACTAACCAATGAGTGATGCTATCAAGCACGAATGTGGTGTTGCCCTCATTCGCTTGCTCAAACCTCTGGATTATTATCATAAAAAATACGGTACAGCATTGTACGGACTCAACAAGCTGTATTTGCTGATGCAGAAGCAACATAATCGCGGTCAAGACGGTGCAGGTATCGCTACGCTCAAACTTGATACTCAACCGGGAAAGCGATATGCAAGCCGCCGACGCAGCAATGCATCCAAACCTATCAAAGATATTTTCGACCGGGTATATCGCAATTTCAATGACCTTTCACCGGAACACCTCAATGATGCTAAGTGGCTGAAGGACAACCTTCCATATGTAGGCGAAGTGCTCATGGGACACCTCCGCTATGGTACACACGGCAGCAATCGCGTAGAGAATTGCCACCCTGTCATGCGACAAAATAATTGGGTGAATCGCAACCTCCTCATGGCAGGAAATTTCAATTTGACGAATGTGGATGAGCTTTTCGGGCATCTCGTCAAACTCGGTCAATCACCCAAAGAAAAAACCGATACAGTGACGATTCTCGAAAAATTTGGGCATTTTTTGGACAATGAAGTCGAATCTCTTTTTGCCTATTACAAACAAAAAGAATATACCAATCAGGAAATCGCACCACTTATCAATGAGGGAATTGATTTGAGGAGTATTATTCGGCGGTCTATCAAAAAATTCGACGGAGGCTATGCGATGATTGGGATGATTGGTCATGGTGATGCCTTCGCAGTGCGCGACCCGGCGGGGATTCGTCCGGCATATTACTACCATGATGAGGAAATTGCGGTAGTGGCTTCGGAACGTCCTGCGATTCAAACAGCTTGTAATGTATTGTATCAGGATGTACACGAATTGCCGCCCGGACATGCCTTTATTATTAAGAAAAATGGAAAAATTAGTGTGGAACAAGTTGCCGTAGAAACGCCATATACGCCTTGTTCATTTGAGCGAATTTATTTTTCGCGGGGTACGGATAGGGACATTTATCTGGAAAGAAAACAACTCGGCAGTCAACTCGCTAAATCTATTCTCAAAGCGGTCAAATATGATTTTGATAATACGGTTTTTTCCTTCGTTCCCAATACAGCGGAGACAGCATTTTATGGGATGATGAAGGGTATGGAAGACCGATTGAATAAGCGCAAGAAAGCCCAAATACTTGAATTGGGTAATAAAATCACGCCCAATAAGCTCGAAAAAATCCTCAATACGCGCATCCGCATGGAAAAAATCGTGGTGAAGGATGCTAAACTTCGTACCTTCATCAGCGAGGGTGCAACTCGTGATGAATTGGTATCACATGTCTATGATGTGACTTACGGCATTGTGCGGAATCATGTGGATACATTGGTGTTGATGGATGACTCCATCGTACGCGGGACGACTTTGCGACAGAGTATTTTGAAAATTGTTTCTCGTTTACGTCCTAAAAAAATCATAGTTGTATCGTCTGCTCCGCAAATTCGTTATCCTGATTGCTATGGAATTGATATGTCGCGGATGAAGGATTTTGTGGCATTTCAGGCACTCGTTGCATTGCTGAAAGAAACGGGACAAGAGAAGTTATTGAAGAAAACCTATAAACGATGTAAAGAGTCATTGACTCAGCCCAAGAAAAAAGTCAAAAACGAAGTCAAGGCTTTGTACGATATTTTCCCTTACGAAAAAGTATCTCGAAAAATCGCTGAAATTGTTACGCCAAAAGACATCAAACCGAAAGTGGAAGTAATTTATCAGACATTAGAAGGACTTCATAAAGCTTGTCCGAATAGCGCGGGTGATTGGTATTTTTCAGGAAATTATCCTACTCCGGGTGGTAATTTGGTGGCTAATCGCGCCTTCATGATTTTTATGGAGGGGAAAAATGAGAGAGCGTATTGAGTGATTTTTGAATTTAGATTTTTGATTACTTTTTCGCTGCGCGAATATTTTATAAATCAAAAATCACTGAATCAGAAATCAAAAAATTAAATGATTTTATACCTTTTACATAGTACGCCATTTCTCCGTCGAATGTATTTTGAGCATTGGGGAAAAACTTGGGTAAACAAGAAGGTAAAACCGTTTCTACCTTATTTAAATAAAAACGATAAAATTCTTGATGTCGGCAGTGGCAATGGCTTGGTGGCGCATACATTACGCAAGGCAGGTTACGATGTGACACCTTTGGATGTAGCAGATTTGAGTTACGAAGAAAGTGTGAAACCTGTGGTATATGATGGACAAAAGATGCCTTTTGAAGATGCAACATTCGATGTAGCACTGCTCTTGACCGTCTTACATCACATTGATGAACCGGACGCTGTATTGCGCGAAACCTGTCGCGTAGCAAAGCGTGTCATCATCATTGAAGATATTTATGAGAATAAGTTCCAAAAAAAGCTGACCTTTGCAATGGATAGTTTGGTCAATTGGGGCTATGCAGCATGTCCGCATACCAACAAAGATGATATTGAGTGGCGCAATACTTTCCAAGAAATGAAGATGAATTTGAAAGATGTGGCGTATCGAAAGGTTTTATTTCTTTTTAAACAAAGTATTTACCACATAACTAATGAATGAGTGAATGAATTTTGATTGAGTGATTTTTGATTGAAAAAACTTCATTCATTCCGAACTACAACACAATGATACTACCGCGCCACAACACTGCAAAAAAAAACGTGTCCGTTCGCAATCGAACAAACACGTCCCAAAAACCATTATGAAAAGAATAAACGAACTATGAAAACCTCTATTAATAAAACTTTATTATTGTTGTTACATATAGGTTTTACGCTCATAGTTGAAAAAGGTTGCATGAAAAGCAAAAAAAAATAATTTTTTTTTCAAAAACCTTTTTATAACGCGTAAGTTACAATAAAAATCATATACAATCAAGCATATATCAGTTAAATTTTATTAAATAACTCGTGGATTATCTGTTACAACATATAGAAGCCTTAATATTTACAGCCGAACAGCCGATTCCTTTAAAGGAGATAAGAAGCTGTCTGCAAGAAACTTTTCAGACGAAATTTAAAGAAGAAGAATTGAAAAATACCCTGCAAAATCTAATGCAGAAGTACGAAGACGATAATTTTTCTTTTGAAATTATTGAGATTGCAGAAGGTTATCAATTTCTCACAAAGGGGGCGTATCACAACACCGTTGGTACGATGCTCAAGCAACGTACTAAAAAACGTCTCTCTCGTGCCGCGCTTGAAACGTTGTCTATCATTGCATACAAACAACCTGTGGTCAAAAGCGAAATGGAAAAAATCAGAGGTGTGAGTTGTGATTATTCCATTCAAAAATTGCTCGAAAAAGAACTTATCGCCATCGTTGGGCGTAGTGATGCTCCGGGACGACCTTTATTATATGGTACGAGCGAAAAATTTATGGATTATTTTGGCATCAAATCCATCAAAGACCTTCCGAAAATTAAAGATTTCAAAACCGCCGACAGCGAAATCGGCGAACCCGGCTCTGCCGATGAAGTCGTCGCGCAAGCTGTAGCTGATGGTGTGCCGCTCACGCCGAATGTGCCCGCGCCGGAAGGTGAAGCACAAGCTGATTTACCAAAAGAAGAAACAAGGGGTGAGGAAGAATAAATTATCAGCTTGAGCTTGAGATGGATTTTAAATTTGAGGAAAATGCTCCCGCGCACCCCCCAGCCCCTAAAGGGGAGTCCACGCGCAAATCAGGGATGTGGGCTGACTCCCCTTTAGGGGCTGGGGGTGCGGATTGAAGATTTATCCTACACCGTCTACCGTTTTTTATTATGAAAGATTTCAACAAAAAAAATATACCAAACACACCCGAAGAACCTGCTAAACCACCACGTCTTAACAAGTACGTGGCAAACGCAGGTATCTGCTCCCGCCGCAAAGCGGACGAGCATATCAAAAATGGTTTGGTGCAGGTCAATGATGAGGTCATACTGCAAATGGGCTACCGCGTACAGCCGGGTGATGTAGTCAAATTCGAGGGGAAAGTCATCGAACCCGAAAAAAATAAGGTCTATATCCTAATGAACAAACCCAAAAATGTCGTCACCACCGTCAGCGATGAAAAGGCGCGAAAAACCGTCATGGAAATCGTCAAAAATGCCTGCACCGAGCGCATCTATCCCGTCGGACGATTGGATAGAAATACGACGGGCTTGCTCCTACTAACCAATGACGGTTCGCTTGCCGACAAGCTCATGCACCCTCGCAACGGTGTCCGCAAAATCTACCACGTTACACTTGATAAACCCGTTACCCGAAAGCACATCCAAGCTATCCGCGACGGTATCACCCTCGAAGACGGCGATGTGATGGTCGATAAAGTAGACTACCTTGATGAAGGTGATAAGACCATCATTAGCATAGAAATACATATTGGCAGAAATCGTATTGTACGGCGTATTTTTGAGTATTTTAAATACGTGGTCAAAAAATTAGACCGCGTATATTATGGTGGATTGACCAAGAAAAAAATCACACGCGGACATTGGCGACATCTGACCGAAAAAGAAGTTATTATGCTAAAACATTTTTCTTAACGTAGCATAAGCGTCCCGCTTGTGAACCGTAGCGTAATGCCTCCGGCTTGCGCCGCGTACTATTTACTAAACTAACGCGGCGCGGGCTGGAAGCACCACGCTACGGAAACGCAAGCTGGAGGCATTACGCTACGGTTTTATTATGCGAACATTCCAACCACGCGAAATATTTCTCCTACGTTTGCTCACCTTTTGCGTATTTGCGGGTCGGGCTTGGCAGCATATTTTTTGGGATATTCCTATTCGTGCCTTTGCTTGGGACGAACGCCTACTCAAAACTTCCGTCGAATCCCTCGCCGATATGACTTGGAAAGAGTACGTCACCAGTCCGGCGGTGGATGCTTGGTTGCAAATTATCGCACAAAGCTTTGGTGGGTTGTGTGTGGTGTGTGCAGTCGCGGCTTGGTTCGTCACACCTACGCGCAAATGGCTTGGTACTTTGCTCAAAATTGGTGGAGGCTACCTCATTTTACTTTTTTTGATGTATTGGAAATCGCGTTTTCAGAGCGTGGGTATGTTTGTCGAACATACCGCACAGTGGATTACGCCATTTTTGCTTGTCTATGTCATTTTCCAACAAAAAAATACTGCCCGATTTCGTTTTTGGGTTAAAATCGCGATTGCACTCACTTTTATCGGTCATGGTTTGTATGCCTTTGGTTATTATCCCGTTCCCGGCAATTTTGTGGAAATGATGGTTGAGGTATTTCATCTTTCTGATAGTCAGGCACTTTGGTGGTTAAAAGTTGCCGGAGTGGTGGATTTTATCGCAGCAGCAGCCTTGTTTATTCCTGCCTTGATGCGTCCTGCCATTTGGTATTGTATCGTTTGGGGTACGCTGACTGCTTTCGCACGTATCGTCTCCAATTTCAGCTTTGAACTCCCATTCGACACCCTCCATCAATGGCTGCACGAAACCATTTTTCGCCTTCCGCACGGCGGTATTCCTTTGTTGTTGTTATGGTTGATAAAAAAAGAGTAATTTTGCGAGGCAGTTCATAGTTTTTAGTTCGTAGTTCATAGTTGAACTCGCGGCTGTCTATGAACTATGAACCATGAACTACGAACTGATATGCAAGATTGGGAATTAGATTTTGAATGGTTGCGAGTGCGACACTTGGTAAAGGACATTTTCGGTAAAGAAAAATTACCGGATATGCAGGCGGTTCTGTTTGCTATCGGCATACAGGAATTGGGGCGGATGCAGGATGAATTTACCAAAGAACAAAAACAGGATTTGATGCATATTGCGGTGTGTCGCTTGCTGAGTTACGATGGTTATTACGAATTTGAAGGACGTGACGAAGATGGCTGGCCCCACTGGAAAGCTCTGCGACCAATACCCGAAAAAGGTGTTAAAAACCAAGAAGGGTTATTAAAGAAATATGTGATTCAATATTTTAAAGAATGGGAGGAAGACAATTGATAACGAAGAATTGATAATTGATAATGGTTCAAACGCTGAAAAAAATAATTGATAATTGGGAATTGATAATAGGTAGTTGACAACGTTAGTTTTTTTTATAAAAATTTAAAAATCAAACTGTTATGAAAGAGAATGTTGTCAAAAACAAAAGTTTTACATTTGCGTTACGTATTGTCAATACTTACAAATTCTTGGCTGCAAACAAGAAGGAATATGTTTTATCAAAACAAATGCTTCGCTCAGGTACTTCAGTAGGAGCTATGGTCAGGGAAGCGGAACAAGCTGAAAGCAAAAAAGATTTTGTACATAAATTAGCTATTGGCTTGAAAGAAATCAATGAAACCGAATATTGGATCTTGCTACTCAAAGAAAGTGGTTTTATGGAAGAGCAAATGGGAGACAGCTTACTTGAAGATGCAATTGAAGTTAAAAAATTACTCGTAGCGATTATTAAAACCACAAGGCAGAATATGAATAATTGATAATGGAAAATTGATTAATTAAAAAGATGTAAATTTATTTTCACCAAGCCTAAACGTTGAACGTCGCGTTCTCAATTATCCATTCTCAATTCTCAATTAAATTTAATGGAAACACTGGAACAACTACTGAACCTCAAACTTTTCCGTGAGACGGACTTTGAGTTTTCGCTCATCAATTTATTTTGGGCGGCGATGACTCTGGCTATCGCGTGGGGATTGGTGTGGTTGTTTACACAAAAAATATTACCGCAATTTTATAAACGTCAGAAAACAGAAATTGGCTCGCAATATACTATCAATCAATTGCTTAAATACCTCATCTACACCATTGGCTTATTGTGGGCAATACAGAATTTGGGTATCAATACCAATGTCATTTGGGGGGCGATTGCGGCATTGGCAGTGGGTTTTGGTTTAGGTTTGCAGCAGACCTTTAATGACTTGTTTTCCGGGCTGATTATTTTATTTGAAGGAAAAATACGAGTTGGTGATTCAGTGGAACTGACCAACTCTGTCGTCGGGCGTATCGTGCGTATCGGAATTCGTACATCCAATATTGAGACACGGGATAATGTGGTAATGGTCGTCCCCAATTCCAAGCTCGTCGTCGAAAGCGTCAACAACTGGAATCATGATTACAATCGTGTGCGCTTTATGCTTTCCGTTGGTGTGCATTACGATTCTAATCCTGAACAAGTTAGAGATTTATTACTCGAAATCGCAAAGGCGCACCCACGCGTGATGAAGCAGCCTGCGCCCTTTGTTCGTTTTGCAGATTTTGGGGATTCTGCCTTGATGTTTGAATTGTATTTTTACTCGCGTTATCTGATTGTTTCAGGGGATACTTTGAGTGATTTGCGGTATGAAATTTATCGTGTTTTCAAGGAAAATAATATTGAAATTCCTTATCCGCAGCGTGTTGTCTATTCTAAAAATACGTAACACGATGTAGCACGGTCTGTAGACCGTGTTGGTCACATTTTGCTACGCAAAATGTGGAAGCGGTCTACAGACCGCGCTACCTCTTTTCTATGAAAATTTCCATTCTCATGCCAGTGCGCAATGCGATGCCTTACCTCCGCGAGTGTCTCGAATCCATCCTTGCACAAACGGACAAAGACTGGGAACTTCTCGCCGTCAACGACCATTCTACAGACGATAGCAAAGCCGTTTTAGAAGCATTTTCAAAAAGAGATAATCGCATACAAGTATTTGATAATCAAGGAAAAGGCATTATACATGCGCTGCGCCTCGCTTACGCACACAGCACGGGTGCATACCTCACACGCATGGACGCAGACGACATCATGCCACCCGAAAAACTCGCTACCCTCTGCAATTTACTCCTTCAAAATGGGCGTGGACACATCGCCACAGGCATGGTACGTTACTTCGCTGATGAGGGCGTAAAAGACGGCTATCGCAAATACGAAAACTGGCTCAACGACCTCACTCATCGCCAAGCCAATTTTGAGGATATTTATAAAGAATGTGTCATTCCATCGCCTTGTTGGATGTTGCATCGGGAAGATTTGGAGGCTTGCGGTGCTTTTCATGCTGACCGCTACCCGGAAGATTATGATTTATGCTTTCGGATGTATGAGGCAGGGTTAAAAGTGGCGGCAAGTAGGGAAATACTGCACCTTTGGCGCGACCATTCTACCCGCGCCTCCCGTAATGATGATAATTATGCAGACAATCGTTTTTTAGATTTGAAACTGTATTATTTTTTAAAATTAGAAAGAAAAATAAATCCCTCGTCTGACGTTTTGCAAACGTCCGACGAGTTACCTGATGCTGCCCCAAAGTCGGCTGACATCTTGGAGATGTCAGACGAGAGGGAATTAGTCATTTGGGGAGCTGGGAAAAAAGGGAAAATAGTTGCTCAATATTTACTCGAAAAGAAAGTGAATTTTCATTGGGTCTGTGAAAATGAACGTAAAATTGGAGTTGACATTTATGGAGAGCAACTGCATTCGCCGAAATTAATCTCCAATTTAAATAACCCTCAAATCATCATCGCAGTAACAGGAGAAGATGCTCAAAAAGAAATTATTACGCAGTTAAATAATTTTCAATTAAAAAAAGGAAAAGATTGGTTTTTATTTTGTTAGTTATCCATTAATACAAGTCCAATTGTTAGCAAGCAAGTTCCAAGTAAGAACAACAAAGCCACCAAAGGATAACGCAATATAGGAATGATAGAAAACGGCAAGTGTTTAATTGTACGTTTGTCTTTCGATGATTTTATACTCCCCCAAATCACAGCCGCCATCACGATACAAAAACCAAGACTGATAAATACAGATGCTATCAACATATTTGAGTAAGTAACTCGCGTTTGTCTATGGACTATTGACCATCGACTATGGACTCAAGTTGCCTTCCGCAACTTGAATTAATTAGGGCGTTCCTGTAAATCCAAATTTAATTTCCGTACCAAATAAAATATTGTGA
>JAHDEO010000053.1 GCA_020628725.1 Saprospiraceae bacterium | reverse complement strand
TCTCCCATGACCGCGATACTGCACCGCCTCCGCCTCCTGTTGCCGATACTTGTCTTTTTTGCTTCATCAATTGATACAAATACTGCGAATTACTCTTTTCATCCCCTGCTGAATTAGAGCTAACTTTACAGGCATTATTATCTTGTTTAACTTCTTGGGCAGAAAGTGATGTCACAAATAACAGAGCTGTACAAATGATAAATATTCTAATCCTCATATCTCTTTTTGTTTGAGTTTAAATGGAATTAACGACGCAAATATTGTACAAATTATTAAAATTTCCCTAAATTATACCTTACAAACCCTGATTTCATACTAATTCGTGGTGTCTCCTCGTTAATTCCCCGTCAAAATACTTTCATTTATTATAGGCAATGCCTATTTTGCGAGCGAATTTTTTACGAGTTGTAGAGTTGACGAATTGTTGAGTTGTCGAAAGGATAAGGCAGCACAACAACTCATCAACTCCACAACTCGTCAACACATCAAAATATGATATTACTTTTCTTTCAGGATGCTGCCGTAGAAGGCGAATCATTTAGTCTAATCGAACTCATTGCACAAGGGGGGATTCTCGGTATAGCGATTATTTCTATTTTGTTATTATTGTCAATTGTCGGATTTTATATCTTTTTTGAGCGCAGCATGACCATCTCCAAAGCTGCCAAAGTAGATGAAAGTTTTATGGCAAAAATTCGCTCGAATGTCAAAACGGGAGCTATCGAAACCGCACGTGGTTTGTGCCAGAGTACCGATACGCCTGTTGCGAATATGATTGAAAAGGGCTTGCTACGTATCGGCAGACCATTGAGTGACATCCAAACTGCCGTCGAAAATGTCGGTAACTTAGAAGTCTCAAGACTCGAAAATCGTATGTCCACCCTCGCTACCATCGCGGGTGCTGCACCCATGATTGGCTTCTTTGGTACGGTGACAGGTATGATTTCTGCATTCTACGAAATGGCGACGCAGGAAAACGTAACGCCTGACGTACTCGCAGGAGGTATCTACCAAGCACTTTTGACAACGGCTTTCGGACTATTCATTGGTATCCTTGCATATGTGGGTTACAACTACCTCGTATCAAGAGTAAATAAAGTGATTTTCAACATGGAAGCCACTTCCCTCGAATTCCTCGACCTACTCCAAGAACCCGCTAACTAATGGTTAATGGATAACGATTAATGATTAATTTCTCTTTTTCGCTACGCGAAAGTTATGTACTCATTAATCGTTCAGTTTTCGTATAGTGAAAACGAACAAGTATTAATCATTAAGCATTAACCATTAATCATTAAAAAAATGGGTTTAAAAAAGAGAAATAAAGTAAGTGCAGAATTTAGTATGTCATCCTTGACGGATATTATTTTCTTGCTGTTGATATTTTTTATGTTGACCTCCACGCTCGTCAGTCCGAATGCTTTGAATTTGAAATTACCAAGTTCGAGTTCACAAACGGTGGCTCCTGCGACGATTTCCGTTTCTATTAAGAAAAACGGGCAATACTATCACGAAACAACGCCTGTAAAATTATCAGAATTGAAACGAAAGGTTCGTCTGGATGTTAAAAAAGCTGCCGACCCAAAGAAGGTAACTGTCGTCATTAATGCGGAAGAAAATACACCTATAAAATATGTTGTCGAAGTCATGGATATGGCATTGACGATGAGGATTGGAGCGATATTAGCGACTGAACCGAGGTAATTACGGGTTACGGGTTGCGAGTTACGGGTTAACAAAAATGATAAGGGCGTATCCCCTTCCCTAACGGTCGGGGTCGGGCTATCCGGCACTCTCTCCGCTTCGCTTCGTTCAAACAACACCTCCTATCCCTTACGCAAGAAAACAGTGAGCCGACAAATCGCGAATAAACGAGTTAACGAATCACGAATCCACCAATTAACCAATCACAAAAACCATGTTTGATAAAATAATAGAACGACTTACGGTAGACAATATGCCGAGTCCTCTCATCAGTGCCAAACGTGCCGAAGAGGAAGAACAACATCGCAAACGCGGGTTGAAGTTGTCTGTTATTCTCCATCTTTTCCTGTTGATTATATTGGTCTTTCCTTTTATATCTGCTTTACCGCCTGTGGGACAAGAAGGTATCGTGATTAATTTCGGACATACCGACACCGGGCAAGGCGATGAACAACCACTTGCCGAAGATGCTACGCCCGATGCCTCCTCCGAGCCTTCTGCACCCTCCGAACCAATTGCCGATGCCTCCTCAGCTTCCAATAGTAATCCAACACCGCCCACTCCAAAACCTCGCGAGACACCTAAGCCCGTCGCTAAAAAAGAAGTCGTCACGGATGCCAATGCCGACACGCCCAGCGTAAAAAAAGAAGATAAAAAAGCCAAAGAAGACGCTGCCAAAAAAGCGCAAGCCGAAGCCGAAGCACGTAAGAAAGCTGAGGCAAAACGTAAAGAAGAAGAAAAAAAGAAAGCGGAAGCTGAAGCAAAACGAAAGGCAGAAGAAGAAGCCAAACGCAAAGCCGAAGAAATCGCCCGTAAAAAAGAAGAAGCGAAGAAAAAATTCGGTTTTCCCGGACAAAACGATAGCACGGGAGAGGGTGATGATGGCGAAACAGGCAATCAAGGCACCAGCGACGGCGACCCAAATGCCGAAAACCTCGACACCCGACAAAGTGGCAAAGGGGAAGCTGGAGAAGGCATTGATTTGGCAGGACGCTCCGTAGTCAATCGCCCTACTGTGGATGAAAACAGTAACGAAGCCGGAACAGTCAGAGTCAAAATTTGTGTGGATAATGAAGGACGTGTCACCAGCGCAAAAAGTACCGCACAAGGCTCCACTATCACCAATACCGACATCATCGAACTCGCCGAAAGCAAAGCCAAAGAATTTCAATTCAGCAAAAACAATGCACGGCGCGAGCAGTGCGGTTCTATTCTTTTTACATTTACCGTAGAATAATTTTTGTACAAAATATATCATCAACACATCACAAAAGCGGCGGGTTTAAACCCGCCGCTTTTGTGATTTAATTGAACTTGCTCTTGACACTTGAACTTGCTCTTGACTACCTCTACACCCAACTGCCCATGTACCAACGCGTAGGCGCAGCAGCCATGAAAAAAGACCTTCGCAACATCACCACCCTTTGCGAAGCCCTCGGCAATCCACACGAAAAATTTAAATCCATACATATTGCAGGTACAAATGGAAAAGGCTCTACGGCACATATGCTATCCGCAATCTTGCAAGCGGATGGACTGAAAACAGGCTTATACACTTCACCACATTATCGTGATTTCAGGGAACGCATCAAGATAGACGGGCAATACGTTACTGAGCAATTTGTAGTAGATTTTGTAGAGAGAAACAAACCGCTTTTCGAGCAAATCCAACCGTCATTTTTTGAAATTACGGTGGCGATGGCGTTCCAATATTTTGCAGAAAGCGAAGTAGATATTGCCGTCATCGAAACAGGTTTAGGCGGACGCCTTGATTCTACCAACATCCTCTCTCCTATCCTATCTATCATTACAAATATTAGTTACGACCATCAGCAATTTTTGGGCGATACTTTACCGGAAATCGCGACAGAAAAAGCAGGCATTATCAAACCAAATACACCTGTCGTGATTAGTGAACGTCAGGAGGAAGTCGCGCATGTTTTTGAAAAAATTGCTGCCGAGCGTAATGCGCCAATTTATTTTGCGACTGATTATTTTGATATAAAAGAAAAAGAAATTTCGTTGGTGGGGAACACCTATCACGTTTACCCTCTCCTACCCACGCCCCCAGCCCTTAAAGGGGAGTCCACGCGCTTATCTGGGGAAATGTGGGCAGACTCCCCTTTAGGGGCTGGGGGCGAGAAGAGCTACCTACTCAAAACCGACCTTTACGGTAATTACCAATCGAAAAATTTATATGGAGTTTTATTTAGTGAGAAAATTCTGAATGAGGAAAAGATAATTTTAAATGAGGAATCAAAATTTAAAGGATTACAACAAGTAAAATCACTTGCTAACTTCATTGGCAGATGGCAGGTGATTTCCGAAAAACCATTAACAGTCTGTGATAGTGGACATAATACAGCAGGCATTTACGAAGTCGTTAATCAACTCACTACCCTACCCCATCGCGAACTACACATAGTCATGGGAATGGTGCGGGATAAAGACCATGAAAAGGTCATCAAATTACTCCCCAAAGATGCCACTTACTATATCGCTAAACCGGATATTCCTCGCGGTATGGATGCGGAGAAATTGACGGAGAAGTTCGTGCAAGTGGGCTTGCGTACGCGTGCGTATGCGAGTGTGCCTGATGCGCTACGCATAGCGCAAGAGCAAGCACATGAAGATGATTTGGTATTTGTTGGAGGGAGTATTTTCGTGGTTGGGGAGGTTATATAAATTTACTCTGTTATTATTTCATCCATGAGGAAAAGTATTTTATCGCCATCATACATCATATAAATCATCTCTGTAAATCCTAAATCCTCATTAAAGTAATATTCGATTTCACTCAGACCATATTGCATATTCAATCCTAATGCTTGAAATTTATGACAAGGTAAATCCTTCGCACAATTGTAAGTTCTGAATTCTTTGCCTATGTATGAATACTCACTTTCTGTTTCCGAACCACTATACTTTCCCCAATTCTTCAGAATCATCACTTTGGGCTTATGTTCCGCCATTTTTTCTTTTGAAATCGGAAGCATAACTGTCGGAAAAGGTGCTAATTCTGTCTTAAAAAACTGATTATTTCTAAATGGATGTATCCATACTTCATGCTGATTTTCTATAACACCCGTTGTGTCGTGTTTAAGCCAAAATCTTTCTCCGACTACCTCTGTCACTTCTTCTATATTTTGAATAGAATCCCTTAAATTATATTCATATTCATAAATTACTTGGCTTTGCAAAGATGCAGCCTCATCTCCCCAGCCTGTTCCGTCAGGCTTCATGACAATAAACGTGTTGGCTAAAGTATCACCGTTTTTGTTAATTCTTATTGCTTTATATTTTATGTTTCTTCCTTTTTTGAAAATGTGCAGGTTTTTATGGTGAGCGATTAGATTTTTCAATCGTTCATTTAATTTTTGCTCCAATTCTTTCCACCAATCTGTGTGCTTATACTTATTAAAAATTTCATAATTGACCAACACCCGTTTTATATCATCTTTAGTAGAGGTTGTTATTGAAGCAAATAAATTTTCTCTTACGCCTACTTCATTATCAATCATGCAATTGGAGGCAGCCGCATAAAGTCGATGCCGGGGCAGCTCTATATGCTCTAACTTAAACGCATTTTTGAATGCTTCAGCAGCAGCTTCATAATCTGCCTTGTTATAGAAAACCATAGCTTCTAAAGAAGCTTTCCAATATTCCTCATATTTGTTTTGAGCGAATATATATGACATAAGAAAAAACAATAAGCAGGTGAACAATAGTTTCTTTTGCATTTTATTATAATTTTACAGAATATATAAAAATAATTCTTAGCGGAGTTTTGCAATCGTATCAATGCGTTCTTGTGCCACTTGAAGGGCTGCTTCGTGCGTTGTAATGCCGTTTTCTTGTGCTTTTTTGATGACGGCTAATGTACGCGGATAAATATCTTCGGCAATGGCTTTCGCAGTAGCGAGTGTACCGCCTTGCAAGTCTCGCGAATAGATATTGATGATACCACCGGCATTAATGAGAAAGTCCGGCGTGTAGAGTATGTTTCTGTCTGTCAAGGCTTTACCATGTCTTGTTTCATCGGCTAATTGATTGTTAGCAGCACCGGCTATGACCTTGCATTTGAGGCGAGGAATAGTATCATCATTCAAACCTGCACCAAGTGCATTCGGGGAGAAAATATCGACATTTTGGTCGTAAATTTCATCCAAACCAACTACTTGTGCGCCATATTTATCAGACATTTCACACAAGCGATTTTCATTAATATCTGTAATAATTAGTTTCGCATTTTCCTTATGCAATAATTCTAATAAATGCTCGCCTACACTACCGACACCTTGTACCGCGACTGATTTTCCTTCCAAGCTATCACTCCCAAAAGCTTCCTTTGTAGCCGCTTTCATACCCATGTACATACCGTATGCAGTCACGATAGAAGGCTCTCCGCTACCGCCCATGTGTTCGGGCAATCCCGTAACAAAATCGGTTTCCATGCCGATGTATTCCATATCTTTTGCGGTCATTCCGACATCCTCGGCGGTGAGGTATTTTCCGTTGAGACTATCGACAAATTGACCGTAACGACGTAGGAGAGCTTCGCTTTTAGCGTGAGCCGATGATAACGCCTTTGCCACCACCGAGATTCAAGCCTGAAATAGCAGCTTTATAAGTCATACCTCTCGACAAACGCAAGGCGTCAGTAATTGCTTCACTATCAGAAGCATAACTCCATATACGTGTACCGCCGAGCGAAGGTCCGAGTACGGTGTTGTGTACGGCAATGATAGCTTTTAAGCCTGTTGGTTGGTCGTAGCAGAACATCACCTGTTCGTGTTCCATTTCTTGAATGGTATCAAAAAGATTGGTCGTATTTGTAGGGGTGACTTGTGAAGTTGAAGACATGTGCGAAAGTTCAAGTACAAGTGTCAAGCGCAAGTTCAACGAGTAATTAATTTTCAATTAATTAAAAAAAATGAATATTAATTAGATTCATAAAATACTTGATACTGACGAATATTAATGAAAAAAAATCGCGCAAATGTAGGTATTTTACTTGAGGTTAAATGCTTTTTAAAGTCATTCAAAATTCAAAATTCGCTCATTTAAAATTACTAACCGTGTATGGTTTTGCAATATTTCAAATTCAATAAATGAGAAAAAGCAATCGCTGAACCACCTGCTACCATTAATATGGTATGTAACCACGCCATACCGAGGCAATGTCCGATAAATATCAGCGCAAAACCAGTCGTGGCAACGATGAGCACTTCCTTGCGTTTGTGGTGAAAATAATGCGGAATCAACGAAGCTGCTGCGATAAACATACTTCCGAAAATGACAGTATGCTCTATCATCGGATCAGCCAGAAAATGTAAGCCGGTCAAGGCTCCAAACATCAGCACCAAAGGCACTAGCGCACAGTGCACTGCACAAGCGAGTGAGAGAATCATTCCGAGTATGTCTAAATTGAAGCGTGAACGCGGCATATAGTTAAAACTTTATCGTTTTTGCAATAATGTTGCAAATGTACGGCGAATATTTTTAATTATCAAGAAGTCAGACCATTCCTTCAACATTTTTTGCGATATTTAGGTGATTTTGTTTCCAATTAGTCGTCGGACGATTTCATTCGTCAGACGACAGCAAAGTTTTCTACAAAATGAAAAAAATCACGACATCGCGGGGCGAATTTAATATCAGAACATACGGAGACTCCAACAAACCACCTGTCATTTTGGTTCATGGTTGGCCCCAAACGGGGTATTGTTGGCATCATGCGGCGGCGTATTTGAGTGATTTTTATATGATTGCACCTGACCTTCGTGGTATGGGTGACAGCAATAGAGAATTGGACATTCAATGGTATGCAAAAGATGAAATGGCAAGGGATATGTTCGCGATTGCTGATGAGTTGGGATTAGAACAATTTCATTTGGGCGGACATGACTGGGGCGGTGCAATTGTGCAGGAAATGGCATTTTTGCATCCTGAAAGAATCAAGAAATTGGTGATTATTAACATGATTATCATCAATAATATTGTCGGACGTAAGAAAGCAGAAGAGGTCTTGATTCCGTATGAATTTCGTTCTTCATGGTATCAGTTTTTTATGAGTATCAAGCATTTTCCCGAAGCATTATTAGCGGGAAAAGAAGATATTTGGGTGCGATTTTTTAGTCGTGGTATTAGCAATCCAATCCCTGAAGATGCTATTCAGGAATACATTCGATGTTATAAAATTCCCAATAGCATAACTACTGCATCCAACATCTATCGCACCGTTCAGAAAGACCGTGCAAGATGGAAAAATTATGAAGGCAAAAAAATCAACATTCCAACGAAAATTATACATGGCGTATTAGACCCGGTCATTATTAAAGAATATATCGCTGGTGTGGAAGATTGTTTTTCGCAAGTGGAGACGACGCTGCTCAAAGGTGGTCATTTTATCGTGGATGAACAACCAAAAGAGGTGGGGAACGCCATCACAGAATTTTTAAATTCATGAATCACCAAAATCAAAAACTAATCGGCTTAAAACGAAACACAGTCGAGCTCCTACCCTATCAATCTAAATGGGAAATGATATTTTTATCCACTAAAAAACACTTGGAAGAATTGATTGGAGAACACGTATTAGATATTCAGCATGTGGGTTCTACTTCCATCAAAGGGATCGCTGCCAAACTAATTATTGATGTAGCTATTTGTATTTCACAAAAAGAAATCATCGAAAAAATAACGCCCGTGTTGGAATCAAATGGCTATGAATGTAGGGGAGATAAGTGGGAAAATGGTGGCTATTTATTTGTAAAAAGTAGCGAACCGGAAGTTAGAACACATCACATTCATATTGTAGAATTGGAAGATGAACAATGGCGTAATTATTTATATTTTCGGAATATTTTGAGAGAAGATTATGATTTGGCGCAGCGTTACTTGCAATTAAAACAACAATTAGCAGAGGAATTTCCCGAAGGCAGAAAATTATACACGGAAGGAAAAGATAAATTTATCCGAGAAATATTGAGTAAAAAATATAAATAGCACAAATAGACCTATGCATTTATACCACCTAATTCCCAAAAACTTAAAAGGCGATTTGCTACTTCCTTTAAATGAAATCAAAAAGCAAGATGAAGAATTATACCAAAATCATGTAAAAAAATACAAAGGAAGGGAGGCACTGATGGAGTGCAATATTCCAAAATTAAATTGTAAATGGAACGATGTAATATTTTTGCTACCTATACATCCGCTGAAAATCAAGAAAACCTTGAGCGATTTTGGTATATCATGGGAACCCGGCGATTGGTTTGAGATAGCTCCTGACCAACTAAAAAGCATGGAAACCAATGGCGTGATTTATAAAACAAAGCCGAAGGAAAAAGGAAATTTTTCGATTGAGGAAGATGAAATTTTTGACTTAAATGTGGAATCGCTATCGGAAGCACAAATGATTACGGACATTACATTAGCACATTACCAAAGATATAAAGAAGGTAAAGAGAAATACTTATTTACTTTTCATGGTATCCCACATATTCTTTATAAAGGAGTAATATCTGTCCATTCCTTAAAAAGAATTAGTCTATCAGCCCCTACTCCATCAATTTAGAATCAATTCTCACCACATTTTGAAGCGTCTTATGCACCGGACAACGAGTTGAAATTTCGAGGATACGATTGCGTTGTTCCTCTGTTAAATTACCTTCCAATTCTATTGTACAATCAAAATGTTCGATGCGCTTACCTGCATCTTCACAGTCTGCACAATCTTCTACATAGCGGCGACTGTAATCAATATGAACTAGTGCTTCCTGTAGGTCCCACTTCTTGCGACGAGCATACATATGCATGGTCATTACCTTGCAAGCCGCCAACGAAGACGACAATAATTGATAAGGCGAAGGACCAAAATCATCGCCTCCATCTCTCTCTGATTCATCGGCGAGTAAGGCGTGTTTACCTGCTTTGATTTCGGTGGTGTAGCCTGTGCCGTCGAGTCGTGCAGCTACTTGTTTATCCGTCTTCAGCAGTTCGGGTTGTGGTTTGTCGATATAGCGACTGAGCCACGTTCCTACCAAATTGCCCACGTAGTGTGCATCGGATTTATTGGAAAGCATATGGTCTGCTCCATCTAAGGAAACAAAGCTTTTCGGATGATAGGCAGCTTGGTAAATTTTGGCGGCATTTTCGATTTCGACGATGGTATCTTGCGGGGAGTGCATGACGAGAATGGGCTTGCGGAGCGCACGCAAAACACCGTACATATTTTTGCTGTGCAAGTCGTCGAGAAATTGCTTTTTAATGGTAAAAACTCGTCCACCGATATTGACTTTAGCTTTTCCGGTGGCTTCGATGGTTTCGATATTGTCTGCGAGTAGGTGGGTAACGTGTTCGGGTTCGGAAGGTGTGCCAATGGTCGCTACAGCTTTGATACTATCCAACTGTGATGCCGCAAAAACAACTGCTGCACCACCGAGCGAGTGCCCAACCAACAACTGCGGAGCCTCATAATTTTCTTCTAAAAAACGCGCCGCAGCCAATATGTCTTCGACATTAGAGGTAAAATTGGTATCTGCAAAATCGCCTTCGCTTTCACCCAATCCCGTGAAATCAAAACGTAATACGGCGATGCTGTTTTGTGTCAAACATCGAGCAATGTAGCGCGTCGCAATGAGGTTTTTATTCCCCGTAAATACATGCGCGAGTATAGCGTATGCATGGATTTCGCCATCAGCGGGAATTTCTAATTTGCCGGAAAGTTGGTAGCCGCTTTCGTTAGTAAAAGTTACCTTTTTTGAACTCATGGATGCAATGCTTGAATGCTAAAATGTTGAAATGCTAAAATGTTTTCAATGAGTGAATTTTGAATGGGCGAATGAGTGAATATTTTCCGTTAATTATTCACTCATTCAACATTCGCTCATTCACTCATTATCATTGTCGCATTTAAGCATTTCATCATTGTAGCATTGTTAACTCACGTAAGTTTCAATATTGCTGATGTCGCTGTCGATATGCGCTAAAATCTTATCGTATGCACGCTCAAATCCTTCTTGTGTCGCTTGGATTCTTTCGTCTGTAGTGTCGATTTTTTCCTGAATTTCGGTGGCTTTGCTGTCATGCTTTTCGATGTCAGCTTGTAATTTTTTTATTTGCTCTTCTTTCTTGAGAATTGCTTCTTTCAATTTCGCAATATCGCTCTCCAATTTTGCAATACCTTTTGTCTTTTGTTGTTCGAGTGCCTTATCGAATTGACTTTTTTCTTTGACGACTACCTCGCGGTAAAATTTAGCGGTTTTCAGTAATTTATCTCGCGTCAAGCCTACCGTAGAAGCCGTTACAAATGCCGACTGATAGCGCGTTGATTCGTCCATATTCAAAGCTTCCAAGCCATCCAATGAAGCCCGATATTCAAGGTAATCAAATCCGTCAATATTACTTTTTTTTAAAGCATTATATATCATCGTGGCACTGCGTTTGTCCTGCTCCGAAGCGTCCGTAAATAAGGCGGCTAAACTCTTTTTCATAGTTTAATAAATGAATTTTGAGTGAATGAATGAGTGAATTTTTAAGTAAGTTGCAAGATAGGAAAATTTAGTATCTAAAATTATGATTTTAGTGAAAAATGAGTTTATGATTCACAAAATTAGACGTAAAACATTTACTCATTTCTCATCTATTCATTTACTCATTAGTACCTCTCAAATTCCGTCTTACGTCGAAGTAATACGTATTTTACAAATCTTTTGATGTCAAACCAAAGGAAAAATTCCATTTTGCGTTGTAGCTTGAAGGCAGAAATCGGTTGGTGTTTTTTCTGGAAATTACGGCGAGCATTAAGTATCGTTTTTCGTTCCTTAAATAATGTGCGATACATCGCATCTAACATGATTTTCAGGAATTTTGGACGAATAAAAATGACATCAATAATAAGGATAGAAAGGTACTTAAAAATCAAAGAAGGTAAATTGAGCAGCAGGGAAGCCGTAGGCATCAATTTGAAGTAAGAATAGAAAATATTGAGTTGAATTTTCAGCAGATATTCATAATTCAATATCTTTTTAACGGATTGACTTTCTTTGTGGTAGACAATTGCCGTAGGCTCGTAAATGCTTTTATAACCCAAAATATTTGCTCTCATCCCCAACTCCGCATCTTCATAGCCTGTATTGAAATATTCATCGAAAATACCAATATCACACAGCATTGGCACCGCATACATAGCCGCTCCCGCACACGCGCCCATATTCTCGTGTGGTGTGTTCCATTCTTCTACGGGTTCAGCGTATCCGAGTGGGATGACTTCTGCCGTATTGAGCATTCTGTGACCGGCATTATCCATGCGTTTGCGGTCGTAATAATTGACCATTTTACAGGCAATCATATCCGCATGATATGTCTGCGCGCTTTGGAGAAGATTTTCGAGCCAATTTTCGGGAACAGTTGTATCATTGTTCAATAACACGACATATTCATAATTAGGATTTGGGAGAATGTACTCTTCGAGAATTAAATTATTACCGAGTGTAAAGCCGTGATTTTTAGGTTCTAAAATTAGTTTGACTTTCGGATGTGTGCTGTATTTTTTCTTTAGAATCGTCACATCATCTCCCTCAGAACCATTATCCAAAAGATACACCACATAGTCTGTATAAGTCTGTGCAAATATCGACTCCATACATTCCAGCGTATCTTCTATGCCGTTCCAATTGAGTATAATGATGGGAATTTTCATAATGTAACGCGAGCTTCCAGCTCGCATAATTTATTTTATCAACGCAAACACAATATTGCGAGCTGGAAGCTCGCGTTACGTTGCAAACATTTGATAATCAACACCTGTTTTCAGTAAAATATCATTTAATCGCTCTTCTCCCGTATCGGTGATAAATACCTGTCCGAAATCGTCGTCAGCCAAGAGTCTAATCAAACTTTCAATACGAGTAGCGTCCAATTTATCAAAAATATCATCCAATAATAAGACGGGCTTTACGCCCTTTTGGGTCTTAATAAACTCGTATTGCGCCAATTTAAGTGCCAAGATAAAGGACTTCAATTGCCCCTGAGAAGCAAAACGTTTGACCGCTTTTTGGCCAATAATAAAACCCAAATTATCGCGATGGATGCCTTGAGTTGTTCGTTGGAGTATCTTATCTTTTTCGTAATTCTGTTCCAGTAAATCAGTCAAGTTTGCTTCGTGCAAAGCTGATTCGTACACACATGTTACGACTTCACTTTCGTTGGAGATTTTAGCATAAAATGTCTCAAAAATCGGCAAAAAATCCGTCATAAACGCCTTACGTGCATCATGTATGTATGCGGCTGCAGGCGCAAGTTGTTCGTTGTAAGTTCCGATTAAGACATAATCAAATTGTCCATTTTTCGCCATTTGTTTGAGGGCAGAATTACGTTGGGTCAGCACCTTATTATACTGCATCAAATGGCGTAGATAATCGCGGTCGAGTTGGCATAGTGTTTCATCTAAAAATTTGCGTCTGTGTTCACTGCCTTCTGTTGCCAATCTCGTATCGTCGGGCGCTATCACGACTACCGGAAGCAAGCCAATATGCTCGGACAACTTAGCATAAGGCGCATCATTACATATAAATTCTTTTTTTCGTCTTAGTCGTATTTTCGCTACAATATGTACTGTTTCATTTGCCTTTTCAAATGCTCCTTCTACTCGCATCACATCTTGTTCGTGCCTCACTACGGCTTTGTCCGGCATTCCGAAATAGCTCCTACACATACACAGGTAATATATCGCATCTAATAGGTTGGTTTTACCTGTACCATTCTTGCCCGTAATACCATTAATGCGTGGATGAAATTCCAACGCTTGGTATTCGTAGTTTTTGAAGTTTGTTAATTTTATTGTATTTAGATATAATGAATGAATGGACAAATAACTAAGAGTGAACAGATAAATAATTCAGAGGCAAAGATAGGACAATTTTTATTCTGTAAGCGTTTCATTGAATTTGAAAACAAGAAAGTGCACCTGTATGAAGACAAGTGCACTATTTTAATAGTATAAAAAGGAGAAAGTCAAAAAAGTTATTTTGGGGAATCTTGAGGTTCCTTGATGAGTGCTTAGGAGATTACAGGCTTCACATTTCGGGTTTGGAGTTGATGACAAGGTAATTCACCTCATCATCGCCTTGTTTTTCCGCTTCTATGTGAAAAGATACCCATGTATTTTCGAGCTTGAAGGTCATTCCTTTTTCGCTCAAACCATGCCTTTCTCTAAAGTCAGTATCAACTATGACACGAGCATAGACTTCGCCGTTAATCTCTTTAATGCTAATTTCTTCAATCCCAGACGACAGAATACGGATCGAGCACGAAGCATATTGGAGAATGTTTGCACTTTGAATCAGTTTGTTGTTTTCTGCTTTGAGCATACTCCCCTGATTAGTGATAGATATTCGTCCTTCAGGCGTATTTATTCCAAGGGTCTTCGTAGAATCGGACATACAATTAGGTTTTAGACATTTCTGAATTTCGACTCGATAGAGGCACTTTGCCATACAATGCAATGAACCACTTTTGCTTGCCAAAAAATGAAAGTCTTGGTGAAAAGAATAAACATTAAAACCGTAACTTCGGAGTAATTTATCTTGCTGTTCGTCAAAATCATTGAGTAGTTGCCAGTGCGGGTTCCGTGAATCATTATCCACTCCATATTTCGGCAACCATACGTTTTTTTCTTCCTTGTCTGTCACTTCTACCAAACAGTTATTATAGCTTACCCAATACCAATAGGTATTAATACCCTGTTTTTTATAAGTAATGGGTAGAGGGTTGGTCACTATTTGGTAAGGAATACCGTGTTTTTTGAGGTCGTCTTCGAGTTTTTTTCGACACTCGGTTAGCCTATTTTTTACGTCATTAAATTGGACTTGAAATAAAGTTTGTTCTTTAGAAAACAGTTTACTCGGAATAAGACCTATCTTCGGTTCACCAAAGAGAATAATTTGCTCGCCCTTCTTATTTCGTCCAAGTAAAGTAATGAAAAGGTCTATGTGATATAAGGGCTGACATTCGCCTCTCCAGCGATAAATATCGTGATGCAGTTGGCTGTTACTATCATCTTGAATGATAAATAATTCTCTGGTTGTCTCAACCTCCATTTTTCTTTCTTTGCCCAATTCCTCCGGCTTCTTGGGGTCAGTATATTTTGAATATATCCAAATAATGGGCTTATCATCACCGAAAAAACGTTTAAATTCACGTTCAAATCCCTCTTGGGTGAGCCCGGAATTTTTAACTTCATCATATCCAATTAGGATAAAATCATCGGCTACGAGTAAATTACCGTTTTCCAAAGGAATCGTAAAATCAATTGGAGTATAGCCCAACTCTTGCCGGGCTATGACTCCTTTCGCAATGCTCCCATCATTACGTCTATTATGTCTTTGGTGGGCAGAAGGTTTAATGATATATTTGGTATCAAGGGTTACAGGATGCTTAGGTGTACCAATCAAAAAAGCATCTTGCGACCAAATGGAGAAAGCATCATACTTATGCTCCGGCATATAATGGACTAATAAAGTATTATTCCCTGCAAGACGATTTTTTATCTCTTCTATTTTGTATTGTTCTTTTTCTTGTGGTTGTTCGTTTTCGATTTGCGTCAATAAGACCAACTGTGTACCTTGCAATTTTTCCGCAAGTTCTTTGATGATATTGATGTACGAAGTATAAGGGGCTTCATCTTTTTGGAGATAGCTGGAAGGTAATGCAACCAATAAGGATTTTAATTTACCGTTATCAGAGGGAATGAGTTTTATCAAAGGTGGAGGTGTCTCTGCCTTTTCCAAAATATCGCGTTCTACTACCTGTACAATAGTATCGTTCATCTCAGGAATAATATCGGGTGCAGACATCGGTTGCCTAATCATAATGTTTTTAGTTTCGCTTGTTAATGTGATACATAATTTTTCATTTTTGAGCGTTGTGTCAGATGAATATACTGCCCCTTGGCCACTGTAGTTTACCAAACAATATATTTCTTTAATGCCTTTTATATTGGTTTTCAATTGTAGATAAAGTTGGTCAATCTTCTCCTCAATATCTTTCTTGCGATACACTGCTTTGACTGTTTTGTTGAGACCACTTTTTTGAACCGTTTTTTTGATTTCCTTGATAACTTTTCTATTCAATTCCGCGTTCTGTTCAAAAACAACCCCAAACAAAAGGATATTTAGTTCCCCCTCAAACTGTTTTGAAGAAAATATCACCTTGTTTTTAGCACACAATTCGCGTGTATTATTACTGCTCAGAACAATATCGCCCAAATCAGTATGCATCTCTTCTTGCAACATACATTGAATGGACAAGCCGCTCTCGTCCCAAACCAAAGGCATCAGGAAAAATCGGAAACCGGGCGCATAAAAATCAGGAATTTCACTGCTTATGTCATTCATGATTAACTCATTAAGTCGGACGATACAACTCTCTCTTTGATTTGGTTCTTCTCCGGCATGCCTTCCTTTTTGAGTGTCAGCTTCTTGATAGGTATAGAATGTTTTCATTTTTGTTATGGTTTTCTTAACCGCTCCGCGACTCATTGTAATATTTGCAAAAATGAAACTCATAGACATTAAATTTAACATAGTATGCTAAAAATATTAGCAAGCTGATTGTGAATTTATTTTTTTATATTTTTATTAACCTTTAAAACAGAATTGAATATTAACATTTTATAATTTAAATTAAAAATACTTTATTTTTATAACGTAAAAAAATATTAGCAAGCTAACTATTTTTAATAAAATATTTATAGCTTTGTATAATATCATTAACACAAGTGTGAATAATTGATAAAATAGAACATTCAATATTCCCTAATTAATTTTTCAATAGTTATCGAAATATTCATTCAAAATTCAACATGAATCATATTGCCTCCTTGCTTTTGTTATTACAAATATCAACCTTCTCAGTTTTCATTTCTGAGTGATTTGGTGGAAAAATAAGGTAGCTAATTTTATTTTTCTCAAAACATTAAATAATAAATTTATTTATAGCGCATTGATTTTAAGTTAAAAACAAAAACCATATTCATACACAATACTAAAAAAATTTGCAAGCCATGAAAAATATGAAATCATCAGATTACTTATTTTTTCTGATAAAATCCTTAACATCGCACGAAAAGCGTCATTTTAAACTGGAGAGCAACTTCCAGTCAGGCGACGACAAAACATATATAAAGGTATTTGATGCAATTGACAAAATGGAGGATAAATACGAGGAAGAAACCGTATTAAAGATTTTTAGCGGCGATAAGAAAAAATTATCTGTAGGTAAGAATTTTCTATATAACAAGATACTCCGTAGTCTTCGTACGTATAATGAACAATCTTCTATTGACATTCAGTTAGTCAATCTCATCTCGGAAGTACAGATATTGATGCAAAAAGGGCTTTTTTATCCGGCTTCAAAGCAACTCAACAAAGCTAAAAAGTTAGCCATTACCTATGAAAGATCCATGCTTTTGGTGAAAATCATAGATATTCAGATTGATATTCAAAATCATATTGGTGGACAAGAAACTAAAGAGAAATATGAAGAATTATTTGAAGATGCTTCCAAGGTTTTAGAGGATTATATGGAAAGGTTGGAGCTAAAAAGACTAAATAGAGCCTTACATGTTACTGTACAGAGTGGTGAAAAACAACTAACTAAGTATTTGAGTGAAATTGAGCATCTTCCCAAAAGTGCTCATACATTGAATTCTTTTTACGCAAAAAATAACTACTATAGTGTATTAGCTTATTATCATCGTGCAACGGGAGATTACAACAAATCAATGTATTATCTCAATGAACGAGTACAGCTATGGAGAAACCACCCAAAAATACAAAAAACTGATTATCAACTATACAGAATTTACATATCCAACTACCTATCTGGTTGTATAAGAGCAGAAAATAACGACGAAATACTACCGATTGTTGAAGAAATAAAAAAAATACCTGCTAAATCAAACTATGAAAAAGCATCTACTTTTCAAAACGCAGATTATTTCGAATTGCTCTATTACATAGAAACCCTCAAATATGAAAAAGCTATTGAATTGGTATCAAAAATCGAAAAAAACTTAATTGCTCATCAAGATTCTATCCTTGAATCACGCAGACTTTCATTTTGCTACAATATTACAATTGCATTTTTTGGCTTGAAGAAATACGAAGAAGCTAAAGATTGGCTTAATAAAATCCTATATAATCCAAAAGCTGTACTTAGGGCAAATATTAGGCGATTTGCATGGGTGCTGGAAGTTATTTTACACGATAAACTCGAAAATGACAGGGTTCTACAACACATCTTTAATTCAGCCCAATTTCCACTCAATCAACCCGCTCCCCACCCTTTCGAGGTGCTAGCTTTTGGACATCTCAAAAAAATCGTCTTTGCGCTGACCGGGCGAAGAGAACTCTACAAAGACTTTCAAAGAGATTTGGATGAATTTACTAAAAAAAATAACCACTTTGGTTTAGATTTTCTTGCTACATGGGTAGAGGCTAATGCCAGAAATAGAAGTTTCATAGAAATTCAGGAGGAATGGTACAGGAAACGGCAGACAACCAATTTATGAATTAGTAGTTCACACACCTCAACATAAAATTCAAACACAAAAATACTACTTTAACATCCCTAAAAAAACCTATCTTAGTGACAAATAAAAGCATAGACTATGAAAAAAGTGTCACTAACACTCCCTTTGGTTGCGATGGCTTCCGTAATATTTGCCCAGACAACCTACCTTCACTGCGGCAATTTGATTGACGGAAAATCCAATAAAGTTCAAAAAAAAGTCACCATCATTATCACCAAAAATAAGATTACAGACGTCAAGCGTGGCTACGTGGAGTCCACCGAATCAGATGCTACTACCATTGATTTGAAAGATAAAACTGTTATGCCCGGTTTGATGGACATGCACGTACACCTTGAAGGCGAATACGGCAAAAACTCCTACCTCAACCGCTTCACACTCAATGATGCCGACCGTGCATTTGATGCTGTCGGCAATGCTAAAATCACGCTCATGGCGGGCTTCACGACGGTGCGCGAGCTTGGTGGTTCGGGCGTCAATATCGCACTGCGTAAGGCGATTGCTTCGGGCGATGTTGTTGGTCCGCGCATCTACACTGCCGGGAAATCTATCGCTATCACAGGCGGACATGCTGACCCGACCAACGGTTACCGCAAAGACCTCCTCACCTATCCTCCCGGTCCAAATGAAGGCGTGGCTGATGGTGTGGACGAATGTCGAAAAGCCGTCCGTCAACGTGTCAAAAACGGGGCAGACCTCATCAAAATCACCGCGACAGGCGGTGTACTCAGTGTAGCGCGTGATGGTCATCGTCCTCAATTCACGGAGGCAGAAATCGAAGCTATCGTCAGCACTGCCAATGATTTTGGTATCAAAGTCGCCGCACACGCGCATGGTGACGAAGGTATGCAACGCGCAGTGCGCGGCGGCGTATCCTCCATCGAGCATGGCACATTAATGAGTGAGGAAACAATGGAATTGATGAAGCAATACGGCACTTATTACGTCCCCACGATTACCGCCGGACGTGCCGTAGCCGACTCTGCCAAAATCGAAGGCTTTTACCCTGAAATGGTCGTCCCGAAAGCACTCGAAATTGGTCCGAAAATACAAGGCACATTTGCGAAAGCTTATAAAAAAGGCGTCAAAGTCGCCTTTGGTACAGACGCGGGCGTATTCAAGCATGGCAAAAATGCACTCGAATTTGTATACATGGTAGAAGCCGGGATGCCTCCTATGGAAACCATTCAATCCGCCACGATGAGCGCAGCAGATTTATTGGGTGTAACCGATATTTTAGGGTCGATTGAAAAAGGGAAATTGGCAGACATCATCGCTGTCGGAGAAAATCCACTGGATAATATAGAAACCATGTTGGATGTGAAATTTGTGATGAAGGACGGAGTTGTTTATAAAAATAATTAATAATTTATTTAAAAATATTTTAACAGAAAAAAGACGTTACTTTATTCATTTACTTTCGTAAAAAGAAAGATAAATCGCATATTTGCGATTCCATACGTTTACTGAATTCTATTAGGATTTAGTAAACGTATTTTTTTCCCGTGTGGGCGATTTCAATCGCCATAAGTAGGGAGAGGCAAAACTAAGCGAATGTTTTTTGAACCACTAAGCGCACAAAGGACACGAAAGCTCAACAAACGTGAAAGAAAATTAAGTTAACTAAAAATTTCATTACCTGTGTTTTATAATGTTTTTAGTGACCTCTGCGCTAATTTGGTCTTCGTGTTTTTCGTGTCCTTAGTGGTTCAAAAATTGTACAATTAGTTGTGTCCACCTACTTATTCCCAAATATGCTACAAAAATATTTAACATGGCGATTAAAATCGCCTGTACAGTTTTTAATTATGGAAATGAAAGGATGGGCAATGTTCGCGGTCGTTATTTTGCTGACGCTAACAGGATGCAACGAAACTGCAAAACAACCAAAAGAAGAAACAACTCCGGTAAAAGCAACAATCACTGACCCGTTGGTCTACGATGCAACGATTATCGCTGAATTGACGCACGTTAATCATGGGCTTTCAGGAATTTTAGATCAGATTTCGGCATCTGACTCGCTTGGTATTATCAAAGAACATCAAGCCACTAAAAAACTGCTCGATGGCGGTATCCAAACATTAAATGCTCTTCCTCCTCTGAATGGCAACACGGCATATCGCGATGCTGCGCTGAATATCATGCAATTCCACCGAAAAGCGATGGACAATCAATACCAGCGTATTGTGGAAATTTCCGCCAAGAAAAAACCTTCAAGCCGCGAAGAAGAGGAACGAGAAACGCTATACGAACAAATGGAAAATGTAGAAGAAGGACTTGATAATCAATTTTTCAAAGTCCGTGACCAATTCGGCAAGCAAAATAATATCCAACTGCCGGAAGGTGGTGATTTAAAATTATAAACGGGAGACGAGAGATAAGAGACAAGAGATTGTATTTTGTTTGACAAAATCACCTAAATCCTCTCATGTCTCTTGTCTCAAATCTCTCGTCTATCTCTTTTGGCTCTAAAATTGTTGCTTTCAAGCATCATGAATTATAAGACCATATTCGCCGGATTTTTTGCCCTGATATTTATCAACCTGAGCTACGCCCAAGAAACCGAATGGCAACTCAAACGAGAAACCAAGCAACTCAAAGTTTATACACGCAACATCGCCGAAACGGGTATCAAAGAACTTAAAATCACGACTCAATTTGAGGCTTCTCTCAACAGTATCGTTGCTTTGCTCAACGATGTTCCTGCGAATACCGACTGGGTTTACAGCAGTAAAGTCGCCAAAATCACGGAGAAACTTGCACCCAATGACATGTATTATTATTCAGTGTCAGATTTTCCCTGGCCCCTGCAAGACAGAGATTTGATTGTACATTCTGTAATTGAGCAAGACCCTGACTCTAAAGTAGTTACATCTACATCTTATTCTGCAAAAGAGAAATATCCGCTTCAAAAAGGTATCGTTCGCGTGACGATTTTTGATTCCAAATGGATATTCACTCCCCTACCCGGCGGCAAAGTTAATATCGAATATACTGTCAAAACCGACCCGGGCGGCAATATTCCTGTCTTCCTCACCAATATGTTTATCGACAGAGGACCGGTAGCTACTATGAAGAAAATGCGCGAAATGCTTGAAATTCCTAAATACCGCGATGCCAATGTAGGTTTTATTGAAGAGTTGTGATTCAGTCCATAGTTGATAGTCCATATTTTCAACGCGAGACAATTCACGATATATTTGTAGGGAAAATTCATAAATTTTCTCTACAAAATTGTGCGTGCCTAAAATAGGTTGACCAAAAGTTGTCAACAAAAATGTTATCAAAACAGTTAGATTCCGGCATGTACAATGAGTTAGATACTCGCCGTCGTGTATTTTCGGTTGAATTTAAAAAATCAAAAGTAGCTGATCTTGTTGAAAAAAAGATAACAGTTACCGAACTTAGTCGCTTATATAACGTGAGCCGTTCAGCGATTTACAAATGGAAAACGAAATTTGGCACGGACACAGCATCGAAAACAAAAATAGTTGTCGAAATGCAAAGCGAAGCACAAAAGACCAAAGCCTTACTACAGCGCGTTGCCGAATTGGAACGCATCATAGGTCAAAAACAACTGGAGATAGACTTTCACACTAAACTCATTGAGTTAGCCTCAGTAGAGTTGGATGTGGATATAAAAAAAAAGTACGGCATCAAACTATCGAATGGTTCCGCGCTCATCGCGGAGAACACCGATACAAAATAAAAGATGTGTATCTGCTGTGCGCCTTAAGCAAGCAGGCTCATCTTCAGCATCTCAAACGCTTAGCACAAGCCAAGTTGAGGTATTCTATCTATCTCAATGTGATGTACACTACTCGTGAGATACATCCGGGGATGAGCCTTCGTAAGATTTATAAAAAATACCAACCCGAAGGCATCGGAAGAGATGCTTTCATTGAATTGGGCATGCGACACGGCTACCGATTGGAGTGGGTCAAAGCCAAACATAGAACCACTTTTGCGGTCAAAAGCCACTTGTATAAGAACTTGACCACAGGATTAAGGTTGACGGATGTCAACCAAGTCTGGACGAGTGATTTGACTTATTATCAATTAGGAGATAACACTTATTATATTGTCCTTATCATGGATGTGTATTCCCGGCGCATTATCGGTTACAGCATCGCCGATAACATGAGAGCTGAGAATACTGTCAAAGCACTCAGAATGGCATTAAATCTGCGTGGAATCAGTGATTACCACCAGACACTCATTCATCACTCCGACAGGGGTACACAATATGCCAGCAACATCTATACAGAGTTATTAGAATCCTTTGGCATCCGCATCAGCATGTGTAGCTCCGTATATGAGAACATTCATATAGAACGGGCTAATGGTACTGTGAAAAATCAATATTTGCGAAGATGGTATATTGCCAACACGAAACAATTATTTAAAAAGTTAGATGATACGATATGGGCTTATAATGAGGACCGTCCACATGATGCCCTAAAAGGTAGAACGCCTGTTGAATTTGAAAACTTTGTCAATGAACTTGATGAATATAACGTAGACCAAAGACCGGTAATGAAACCATTGTCAATCATTAAACGAAATAGTGATACAATCGACCCAAATCAACTGGTCTTGGATTTACAATTTACTAATTAAGGTCAACCTATTTTAGGCACGCACAACTCGTAACCCGCAACTCGTAACCCGTTAATCACGAAGTAATTTCGCTTTCTCTTTTATAAACTCTTCTTCACTGATGAAGCCTCTGTCGCGCAACTCACCAAGTCGTTTGAGTTTGA
>JAHDEO010000052.1 GCA_020628725.1 Saprospiraceae bacterium | reverse complement strand
TATAAGTCGTTCTCAATTATCCATTTTCAATTCTCAATTAACATGGAATTACTTTTTTTCAAAACACAAGAAGATTTCACCAATTGGCTGGAAGAAAATCACGATTCGGTGAGCGAATTGTGGATGGGTTATTACAAGAAAGCAACGAAAAAAGCGAGTATCACTTGGGATGAATCCGTAGAGGCAGCGATTCGTTTTGGTTGGATTGACGGGCTAAGGAAGTCGATTGACGAAGAAAGTTATAAAATTCGTTTTACACCGCGCAGACCGAAGAGTATTTGGAGTTTGAAGAACATTAAAACGGTGAAGGAATTGATAAAAAAAGGCTTGATGCGCGACGCGGGGATGCGAGCATATGAGCTGCACAAGAAGCATAAAACACTTGTATATGCCTACGAAAAAAAGGAAGTTCCGTTGAGTGCAGAATTTGAATGTGAATTTAAACAACATGAAAAAGCATGGACGTTTTTTACTTCTCAAGCTCCATCATATCAACGGATAGCTACACATTGGGTGATGTCTGCCAAGCAGGAAAAAACACGCTTCAAGCGTCTGAATGACCTAATTGAGAGTTCTGAAAATGAGCTTCGTGCGAAGCCGTTTAGAAGAAAATAGACTGTACAGGCGATTTCAATCGCCATGTCAAGAAAATTAATTTAAAAATATTACATAAACATGGCGACTGAAGTCGCCTGTACGGTTATGAATTGGACGAATTATCATATGCATACTTTTTACTGTGACGGTGAATGCACAGTGGAAGAACATGCTCGTAAAGCTACTGAAAATCAAATGCTTGCGATTGGGTTTTCGAGCCATGCGCCTGTGCCATTTCAGTCAGATTGGCATATGAAACAGGATGATTTGGGAGCGTATTTGCAAGACATTAAACATGCAAAAGAGCTTTATCCGCAAATACAGGTTTATAAAGGTTTGGAGATAGATTTTATCCCTGATGTGATTGGTCCGGGCGATTTTGAGGAATATAAATTGGATGTGATTGTGGGTTCGGTGCATTACATCGGGCAGTATGCGGATGGGACGCATTTCTGTATGGATTTTACGGCAGAGGAGTTAGCGCGTGGCTTGCGCGAAGTGTACGCGGGTGATGTGCAGGCGATGGTGTGCGCGTATTATGAGCGTGTGCAAATGATGGTCAGGTACGACCCGCCGGATATTATCGGGCATTTGGATTTGGTTAAAAAACTCAATAAAGGCAATCGTTTTTTTGATGAGACTCAAACGTGGTATAAGGAAATTGTGGCGGAAACGATAGAGGTAATTGCTAATTCAAGCTGCATTGTGGAAATCAATACTCGCGGTTTTTATCAGGGAAAAACGACTGAATTTTACCCATCAAAATGGATTTTAGAACTATGTTTTGAAAAAAATATTGCCGTAACTATCAGTTCGGATGCGCATCATTTTTCGGAATTGGAAAATAATTTTGCTGAGGTGGCTGAATTACTGTTAAGCATTGGTTATAGAGAAGTTAAGGTTTATTTAAATGATGTGTGGACTTCGATGCCGCTTTTACCCAATGGACTAAAAAACCTTACTTAATCCCTCAAAAATCTACATGTTTTATCACGTTTAAAGCTCTTTAAATGTTGAATTCAATCTATTGATTATTAGATTTTTATGAAAAAATAACCTCAATTTAAAAAGTCCTCTTTCTTCTTTTAATTGTATTGACGTATTGCTCTGTTTTCCATTAATATTGTACTGCAAATAAATAGCATTATTAACCTGTACAATTAAAAATTATGTCAATACATCTTTTTCCTTTGTTCATTCCTGCGATGTTTATTGTCGTTTGGTTGGAATGGCGACACGATAAAGCACACGGACACGAACACTACAAATTTGAAAGCTCGGTCATGAATATCTGTTGCGGATTGATAGAGCGAGTGATGGATGTGTATATTTATATCGGCTTGTTTTTGTGGTTTGAATTCTTGCAAAGTAATGTCGGATTGTTGACGATAAGCCCTGCGAGCCCCTTAGCTTGGGTGGCTCTGATATTCTTGATGGACTTTCTGATTTACTGGTTTCATCGGGGCGGTCATACGATTAATCTGCTGTGGGGTGCACACGTCACGCACCATCAATGCGAGGAATTTAATTTTACGGTCGCATTTCGGAATAGTATTTTTCCGCACATGTTTAGAGGGATTATATTGAGTGTGGCGGCGATTATTGGTTTTGGCGGCGAGATGATTATTTTGGCATTGACAATTAACGGTATTTGGCAATTCGCCATTCATACCACAAAGATTGATAAAATGGGTTTTCTCGAAGGCATCATTGCCACGCCTTCCGCGCACCGCGTACATCACGCCTGCAATGACCTGTATCTCGACAGACATTTTGGTGGTATGCTGATGATTTGGGATAGGATATTCGGCACCTATCAGGCAGAAATCGAAGCTCCTGTATATGGCTTAAAAAATCCGATTCGCACCAACAATCCGCTACACGCCTATACGCATGTATGGCAGGATATGATTCGGGCGAGTTGGCGTGTTGGGCGATTCAAAGACCTGTTGAAGATATGGTTTGGTACACCTGTTGAATTTTACAGCCAATACCAAGTCAAAAAAGACAAACCCACATCAACACCGACAGCAAAACCCAATAAACAATTGCTCTTGTATATCATCGGGCAAATCGTTATACTCACTGCATTGCTCATATTGACATTAATGTTTGAGGAGTTTGTTTCTCCTGCATTTAGGGTGCAGACGACTCTGTTGCTGGTTGTATCTGCGATTAGTGTTTGCCTGCTGATGAGTCCGTGTAAGTGGAGTTTTAGGTTGGAGTTGTTGCGATTGGTGGTGATGATTGCGGTGGCAGGGGGGTATGTCGCTGTGGTGGGGCTTGGCGTGGTTTGGATGCTGGTGGGTGGCTTGATTTGGTTTTTGTGGGTGATGAGGAAGTAGCAGATTGTTTAATGTTCGCCCCACATTCCGTATCTTTACCGCCATGTCCGACCTACACACCAAGATAGAATTTCTCAAAAGCGTAGGACCGCAACGCGCCGACTTACTCAAGACGGAGTTGGGCGTATTTACCTTTGGGGATTTGCTGATGCACTTTCCGTTTCGGTATGTGGACAAGACGCGATTTCACAAAATCCGTGATAGCAGAGAGGAGGGCGCAAATGTGCAATTTAAAGGCACAATACGCCGTATGAATTTGGCGGGCGAAGGGCGCAAAATGCGTTTGATCGTCAAATTCAAAGACGATACAGGCTTTATAGATTTGGTGTTTTTTAAAGGTGTTAGTTGGATGCAGAAAAAGCTGATAGTGGGCGTGGAATACGTCGTCTATGGCAAATTATCCAAGTTTGGCAGCAACGTCAATATCGTACACCCGGAGATAGAACCCGTCACCCAAGCCAACCTCAGCGAAGCCCTTTCGCTTGAACCCGTCTACCCCTCTACGGGAAAATTGGAAGGCAAAGGCTTGGGAACAAAAGGCATTATGAAACTCCAAAAAATACTACACAATCGCCTCAAAGAAATAGAAATGCCCGAAACGCTCCCCGATTATCTCATGGAAAAAATGCGAATCCCCAAACGCAAAACCGCGATGTTGGACATCCATTTTCCGAAAGATAACGAAACCCTCAAACTCGCCCAAAATCGCCTCAAATTTGAAGAGTTATTTTTCCTCCAATTACGTCTGTTGCAGATTCGCAGTCGGCGCAAGCATAGCATACGCGGACACGTTTTTGAAAAAGTTGGTGAAAACTTTACCCGTTTTTATAATGAAAAATTAGAATTTGAACTCACGGGCGCACAGAAGCGTGTCATCAAGGAAATTCGCGGCGATATGGGACGCGGCGTACATATGAACCGCTTGTTGCAGGGTGATGTGGGAAGTGGAAAAACGATAGTCGGACTGCTGTCAATGCTACTCGCATTGGATAATGGCTACCAAGCCTGTCTGATGGCTCCTACGGAGATTTTGGCACAACAACATTATGCTTCGATTACTGAGAGCTTATCGGGCTTGGGCATACAAGTTGGCTTTTTGTCGGGTAGTGTGAAAGGTAAAAAGCGTAAGCAATTGCTCCAACTCGTCGGCGAAGGCGTGATACAAATTTTGATTGGTACACACGCCTTGATTGAAGAATGGGTTGAGTTTTATAATATTGGTCTCGCGATTATCGACGAGCAACACCGCTTCGGTGTCATCCAACGTGCGAAACTCTGGAAAAAAGGCATCAAAGCACCGCCACACATCCTTGTGATGACCGCCACGCCTATCCCACGTACCCTTGCCATGACGCTTTACGGTGACTTGGATGTATCGGTAATTGACGAACTTCCGCCTGGCAGAAAAGAAATCACAACCCTACATAAAAATGAAAATAATCGTATGCGCGTATTCGGTTTTATGCGCGAACAAATCAAGATGGGACGGCAGGTCTATGTCGTTTATCCTTTGATAGAAGAGTCGGATTATGAGCCTTTGGAAGATTTGAATAATCTGATGGAAGGTTATGAATCCATTTCACGGGAATTTCCACCACCGGAATATCAAATCAGCATTGTACATGGCAGACAGAAACCTGCTGATAAGGATTACGAAATGCAGCGTTTTGTAAAAGGTGAAACGCAAATAATGGTCGCTACAACGGTGATTGAAGTTGGCGTAAATGTACCGAATGCCAGCGTGATGGTGATTGAAAATACGGAGCGTTTTGGTTTGTCGCAACTCCATCAATTGCGCGGACGTGTAGGGCGTGGCGCAGAGCAATCGTATTGCATCTTGATGTCGAGTTTTAAATTGAGTAATGACGCACGTACCCGTATACAAACGATGTGTCGTACCAATAACGGTTTTGAAATCGCGGAAGTAGATATGAACTTGCGTGGTGCGGGCAATATAGAAGGTACGCAGCAAAGCGGCGTTATCAGCCTCCGCATGGCAGACCTCGCCAAAGACGGGCGTATCCTACAAACCGCCCGCGAAATTGCGATGCGTATTTTAGAAGATGACCCGAAATTGGAACGCCCGATTCATGCGAGACTGAAAGCTTATCTTGAAGCAGAGAAGAAAGGAAAATCAGGTTGGAGTCGGATTTCCTGAGCAGTGTAATCGCAAGTACTAAGTGTAAGTTCAAAACTCATTGTAACAACAAAATTAACCTTATCTCCAACCTCAAATTAGACAAATTCTAATCGAAAATTGAAGCAAAAATTAACTACAAAAACATCCACTCACACGAAAAGTCCATTTTTTTCATTTTTTTTTCAATTTTTCTACAAAAATGAATCCAAATAAGTATTTGTTTATTAGCGAATTATAAATTTTTTTATTTTGATTTGTAAAAAAGTGCCAAACCGTTCCTATGTTTTATAAAATAAAGTGTGCTACTTGCAACCATAATAAATGATGTGACAAAGGAATGAACAGACAGTAAACCATTATTCAACAACAACAAAAGGTTAATTTTATGAAAACATTGAAGAACTCAATACTGGCAATACTCCTTATGACTTTCTGCCTGTCCTCATGGGCACAAGATACTTCACTGAAATTAGATGCTAATTCTGCTATAGGAGAAAGAAATATAATAGCAGGTGGAGAGGCAGGAGATTCAATAAGTACCCAATTTGACAATACTTATATAGGCTACAGGGCAGGAAAAATAACCACAGGCTACAGAAATACTTTTATTGGTGGAAATTCAGGCATGAATAGTACATTAGGAACTTATAATACTTTTGTAGGCTATGGATCGGGTAGAAATACGATTTCGTCAAATAATGTATTTATAGGTGCCGAAAGTGGTGCAAGTAATAATACGGGAGGATTGAACGTATGCGTAGGTAGAGCAACAGGTAAAAGTATCGTCAGTTCAGAAGGATGTACAATTGTAGGTGCTTTTGCCGGAGAATTTGCTGCTGAACCAAATAATACTTTGATAGGTTATTTGGTGGGTAGAGCGATACAAGGTCAACGTAATTCTCTCTTAGGTTCTCAAAGTGCCTACCAAATCGTAGACGGTGAAGAAAATGCGATGTTCGGTACCTGGACAGGATATGAGATGACATCAGGAAGTCGAAATACTATTCTCGGTACTTATGCGGGGCAATACAAAACATCTGGAAATGATAATGTATTTCTCGGGTATGAAAGCGGAAAGAGTAATGATGGTGGAAGTGGTAATGTATTTATCGGGTCTAAATCGGGGATGAATGTCGCAGGAAATAACCAACTATATATCGAAAATTCAGATACTATAACTGCTCCGTTGATTTTCGGTGATTTTGAAAAAGACAGAGTAGGTATCAATACCAATGACGTGCCGGATGGCTACACATTCGCAGTACGCGGTAATATCATCGCAGAAGAAATTCGCCTCAAATTATACGCAGATGGTTGGCCAGACTATGTTTTTCTACCCGAATACGATATGCTAACTCTGGAGGAAACAGAACAGCAAATCGAAGAATTGGGACACCTACCCGGTGTACCTTCGGCAGAGGAAGTTGGTACGGATGGCATCCACGTAGGTGAAATGAACGCCATTTTACTCGAAAAAATAGAGGAACTAACCCTTCATATGATTGATATGAATAAGGAAGTGAAAGCACTTCGCAATGAAAACGAAACGCTAAAAGAACGAATTGAACAACTAGAGAAGTAATGATTAATGCTCAACGATTAATAGGCTGATTTTCGCTACGCGAGAAAAACTCCAACTTCAATTTCATTGACCGTTATCATTAATCATTATCAAACACCCTATGACAATTTATGTCTTTGAGCATCAGGTTTTTTTTGTTGTTGATGGATTACTACTGTAATTCTCGGTGTAGCCCTTATGGGGTTACACCGTATTTTCGACAAAAATCTGATAGAGACACAACTAAATTAAATAATTCAACAACGACAAATAAAATCTAAAGCCATGAAAAATTTATTTAATGCAACTTTATATATCTTTTTGGCAGTCATTTTTCTGCAAAACCCTTCATATGGTCAAAATATGACCGACGTCACTCGCGAAGATGGTGTAGTGATGTATCGCGATTCGAGTATTGGCAGGTTTGATTTTCACAGCCGACCGCAGGATGATTTTGAATTCCTGTATATGCGTGCTGCGGACACCACCAATCTCAATAATGTTGTTCTTACAGAGGGAGGGATGATGCTCATCGGAATGGATGACCTTTGTGGAGAATTGGTTGCTCTGCCACCTATTATGCCGGAAGTCAAACTCTTTGTAGATGGCGGTTTTGATGTGGCTAAGTATGGTTCCGGACTTTGGTCGGTCATCTCTGACGAACGCTTGAAGAAAGAAATTGTACCGCTTGAAAATAGCCTTGATTTATTAAAACAAATTGACTTTTTTGATTACGAGTATAATGGACTCGCGACAACTCCTGATGATGGTAAAAGATATTTCGGTGTGATGGCACAGCAGATTCAGGAAGTACTACCGAGTACTGTGACCACTTACCAACAAAAGATGTACCCTGGTGATGTAAAACCCACTAACTTATTAAGATTCGACCCAAATGATTTATTCTATACGGGAATGAATGCCATCAAAGAATTGGCAGTAAGAACAGAAGAGCTGGAAGAAGCGCAAGCAGAAAACCAAATATTGGAAGAACGAGTGGAAGCACTGGAAAACCAGATGGCTGCTATACTTGATGCCTTACAAGGAGACAATAGTCCTGTAGTACCTGAACAGCAATATGAATTAAACACGCAACAAGACCTCCATATAGGAACGGCTCAATTATTCCAAAATGCTCCCAATCCGCTTCACCATACCACTAAAATCCGATACTACCTCCCGGAAAACACCACAAGTGCAAACATTGAAATTCAAGATTTGAATGGTAAAATGTTACAACAATTCCCTCTGAACGGGGCAGGCGAAGGTGAAGTCACTTTCAATGCCCAACAACACGGTTTGGTAAGCGGTACATATCTCTACACGCTCAAAATAAATGGGCAGGTTATTAACTCCAAGAAAATGATTTTAACCAACTAAAAAATGGTAACCCTAACTTAAACTCAAAAAAATCAAGCAAACTTTTGAAGGTAAAGGATACTTTAGGTATTCTTTACCTTTACTTACCAACGTGGCAAAACCACTACCATTGTTTCATCGTTGAAATGAGTTTTTTGCGAAACAAAAAATGACATGTTTAGAAAAGTAGTTGACACTTTGGTGGTATATTTAATCCGTTAAAAGATTTTAACAGACCATAAATGAAGTCTTACAATTCAGGCGTTCTTGTCAATAGTCTGTGGTAATTTTTAATTTGATATTCAAGTATTTACGTGGGTGACAAAATCAAATAGCGAATTAAATGCAGGTTTTGGAGCAAATGCACACCCTACTTTAATTAATTTTAGAACAATTATTGCTACATTAAAAGTTTAACCACTTGATTATCAGCGGCTTATTTTTGTTGTTGCTACTGCATAATTTATTTAGCTAAAATAACAACTAAGATTTACCACGGACTATTGTTTAGTGTAAAGTTATACTAAATCAACGGGTTTAATATACTACCCTTATTTATTTGTTTTTTAGCATTGGAAAACTTAAAAATTTCATTAAATTTGACTCGTGTTAATTTTATTTAATAGAAGAAAAGTAAAAAACTTAGACCAACCTGTTGTATCCTTTTTCGTTATACTTCATCTTTTTCTCCTTAAATACAAGGAGTATTCGCGTTAAAAATGGTTTGTCTAACAAAAAAAGTCGCATCTTGACCTAACTTATTTATCATTCTTCCCTAATAGTAAATAGGTGTGCTGTTGAGCTAATTTTAAAACAACCAAACCTAAAATCCATCGATATGAAAAATCTGACAAACGAACAAACCAGAATGCTCCAAATCAATAAAAGACAAAAATCCTTTTATGAGAGCGAAGAGGAAATGATGCTCGAATCAAAGGGGAATAAAGCCACTCAGATTTGGCGAAAAATGCGTCGCTCTCAACAAAAATACCGGGAAATGCTTGGTATAGATGAACTGGTTTACAAAAAACACTGGGAGTGGATGGGAGATTTGTCAGACAAACATGTACTGGATTTGGGTTGTTATTCCGGTAATCCCAAGAGCCTTGATATCGCCCAAAAATCAAAAACTTATCTCGGTATTGACCTTAGTGAACCTGCTATCAATCTACTTAAAAAAAATCTCGAAGCTGCCCAAATCCCCAACGCCCGGGCAGAAGCAGTTGACTTTCTGGAAGCAGATTTTCAAGGAAAATACAAAAATCATTTTGATATTATCTATGCCCATTCAGTAGCACATCATTTTAAATATTTTGATACATTTTTAAAATGTGTAGACAACTGTTTGGCAGAAGACGGAATAGTTATCACCTTCGACCCACTCAAAACTTCTCTTCCCATTTGGGCACTGCGTACCGCCTATCGTCCTTTTCAATCTGATAAAGACTGGGAATTTCCATTTGGTAGAAAAACCTTTGATGAAATCAGCGAATATTTCAAGATAAGAGACCTTCAAGGTGTTATGGGTAGCGCGAAATGGGGTATACCCGTGTATATGCTTAACAAAAATATGGGTGAACGTATGGGTAAGCGATTTCAAGCACATGATGAAGCCGAAGCCTCTAAACTTGGCAGTGGATTGTGGAGTTGCTTACAAGTAACCATGTGCTGGGAGAAAAAAATAAAATAGTCAATAGACGATAGTCCATAATCCATGGAAATGTTGTATTAAGTTTTCTACGGACTATGGACTATCAACCATTGACTATGGATATTACACCGTCATAATATCTTTCTCTTTCACGGTGAGCACTTCATCAATCTTCTTTCCGTAAGAATCAGTCAATTTCTGGGTCTTTTCCTCTTCTCGTTTACCTGCATCCTCCGGATATCCATCTTTTACCGCTTTTTTCAAAAAATCCATCATATCCCGACGTGCATTGCGAACGGTAATTTTGGCATCTTCGCCGTATTTTTTGACTTGCTTTACGAGGTCGCGCCTACGTTCCTCTGTCAGCATCGGCATGACTACGCGGATGATTTGACCATCATTTTGTGGTGTTACGCCCAAATTGGCTTGGAAAATTGACCTTTCTATAGGTTCGAGCATACTTTTTTCCCACGGTTGTATGGTCAGTGTACGCGCATCGAGCGTACCGATACTTGCCACTTGCTTGAGCGGCGTGGGTGAGCCGTAATAGTCCACCAAAAGACTGTCAAACATAGCGGGTGAGGCTTTGCCCGTTCTGACTTTGGAGAGTTCGCGTTGGAGGTGCGACATGGCTTTCTCCATATTTTCCTGTGCATCTTCGTAATACAGGTCTATTTCTTCTTGCATGATTGTTTTGGTTTGAAAACGAATTAAGTTTAAGTTTAATTCAAATTGCAAGTCTGTAGTGATAATATGAATGACCGCAAGTCAAATATTCTTAAAACGATGTATTGTATTGATGTTTTAAAAACTCGTAACTCGCAACTCGCAACTCGAATCACTTATACATTAACAACAAAAAAACAATAAATTGTTGAAAATAAGTAATGTTGTAGGAGATTTTTTAGGAATTAGCTCATGGAAATGATGGTGGAAAAGCTTGATATAGAATGAATAAGCAGCAATAATATTGCGCTCAAATCATTGTAGCATTAACGCATTTCAGCATTGACGCATTATTCATTCACTCATTCTTAATAGGTGGAGACACCCGGAGTCGAACCGGGGTCTGCGGTGTGCAAGACCACTGTTTTAGCCTGTTAAACTACATCCCCAATATACGGTAGACGGTGGACGACAAACGGTAGACGGTAAAAATTTTGCAAAGCAAAATAAAAAACTCGTAACCCGCTACTCGCTAACTCGCAACTCGTTTCGCCGTCCATATCGGATTCGAACCGATGACCTTCGCCGCGACAAGGCGCTATCCTAGACCAGACTAGACCAATGGACGGAATTAAGTTTAAGCTCAAGTTTAAATTGGAATTTTGGCTACGCCAAAATCTACTTTTCGACTTAAACTTATTCTTAAACTTAAACTTCATCAGTACGCCCGGTGGGACTCGAACCCACGACCTACGGTTTAAAAGACCGGAGCTACCTGCCAGCTGAGCTACGGGCGTATATTAGTTGCGAGTTTTCGAGTTACGAGTTTTCGAGTTTTTATTTTGCTTCGCAAAATTTTTACCGTCTACCGTTCGTCGTCCACTATTTACCGTAAAAACAAAAAGTCCTGATTTCACAAAGGAATCAGGACTTTATAAAGTTTGCTTTTTATTTCGTTAACTTCATAACATACCGATTCCCTTACGCCGAACCTTCTTATCGGCTTTGATTGATATGTTATTGAAATTTGTCATTTTTTTAATTTTTAAATTCCAAATCAAACTTGAATTATATTCAGTTGGAATTTGGAATTTGTATTTTGGGATTTTATTTGCCGTATAAGAACAAGGAAACAAGAATAAGTTAATTTGGGTGGTTTATCTTTTTCGTTGTCCATTGATGCGACAGGAATAAATACGTTTTAGGATAAAAGAAAGTTCGCGTAACACAATTTTTTCTGCCAAAAAAAAACATAATAAATTGATTATCAATGAAATAAAAAAAATAAAAACTCGCGTCCCCAACTAACCCGTAACCCGTAACCCGTAACCCGCTCACTGAACATTTGTTTCTTTTATGATAACCTTCATTTTTACATCCTCAACGGGTCTGTCGCCGGGCTGAGTTTGTACAGCAGCAATTTTGTCGATGATATCCAAGCCCTCTGTTACCATACCAAATACGGTGTAATCTCTGTCCAAAAACGGTGTTCCGCCGACTTCCTTGTAGGCTTCACGTTGTTTTTCGGGATACTTATAGCCGGTACGCATTTCCATCATATCCAATTCGGCATCACTGAGCGGATTACCTTGTACAATATAAAATTGCGAACCCGAAGACCGCTTTTGCGGATTGGACGGACCACCTGTACGTGCGGCTGAGAGTGCGCCTTTGAGGTGGATATTTTCGTTGTCAAATTCGGCAGGAACCGTATAGCCGGGACCGCCCATACCCAATCGCTGACCGGGACGCGCACCACGCGAGTCAGGGTCGCCACCTTGTATCATAAATCCTTGAATGACACGGTGAAACAATAGGTCATCATAATAATTTTCAGAGACTAATTTCAAAAAATTATCTCTGTGTTGGGGGGTGCTGTCATAGAGTAGGATAGTCATGTTGCCATACTCGGTTTGGAGTTCTACGGTACAATTCTTAGGTTCTTTCACTGTAATTACTTTTGATGTGATTTGTTCTTTTTTGCCTTTTACGGCTTTTAGTGTGACGGTATATTCACCGGCTTTTGTGTATTGATGTTGGTCGGGGGTGTCTTTGGTTGAGGTGGTGCCATCGCCAAAATCCCAGAGGTATTCGTCGGCATTTTTAGAGTCATTTTCAAAATCTACTTTAGCTAATGGTGCAGGTTGGTTGAGATTCGTTGTGCGAAAAGCAGCCGTCGGAGTAGCGCAAGACGCCATTCCCAAGCCCGCGATGCCCAACACGAGATACAAAATATTTTTAATCATTGTGTGTTCGTGATTGGTGATTGGTGACTGGTGACTGGTGATTAGTGATTGGTGACTGGTGATTAGTGATCGGTTAATTCGATGTTTTACCCTTTCGGTTGTGAAGAAAAAACAACACAATGCACTGTAAATCAAACCTATAAGATTTTGAAAGCCTCACAGGTTTAACGCGAAGCACCGAATTAACCAATCACCATTCACCATTCACCAATCACTAATTACCATTCACCATTCATCAATCACTATGATACAAATTTGCCAAAAATAAAAAAGGTTCACCCAAAGGGCGAACCTTTCTTATATCTTTTTTAAAATTCCAAAATCAAATTCACGTTTAATTGGGATTTGGATTTTGAAATTTACCAAAGTACCGCTTGCATATCATTTGCAGCGTAATAATCCTTGATAAGTTCTTTCAATTCTTTACGTGCAAAGAAAATGCGGCTTTTCACCGTACCAAGTGGCAATTCAAGTTTATCAGCAATTTCCTGATATTTAAATCCTTCGTAGTACATCAAGAACGGCACACGCGTACTTTCGTCAATCTGATCGATAATACCGTGCAATTCCTTCATCATGATATTCGAACTCGCTTCGTTGCCGATGCTGTGTTGTCCCGAATTGATGTAGTAATTGTTTGCCGTTGAATCAATTAGTGTGTTCGCCTTGACTTTTTTGCGATAATTATTGATGAAGATATTCTTCATTATCGTGAAAAGCCACGCTTTAAAGTTAGTGCCCGGACGAAATTTGTCGCGGTTCACAATCGCACGATAGGCAGTCTCTTGAAACAAGTCTTTAGCATCCTCTACATTTTTTGTAAGGTTATATGCAAAAGCCTGTAGCATCGATGCCTGCTTATCAAAATCCTTATTGAAATCTAGTGCAGACATAATCTTATAGTTTTCTAACCACGAAGGTCACGAAGTACACTAAAACAAAACTAACGCAGAAGTACACAAGATTTTTTTAGGATAGAGAAAATTTATGAGTTTTCTCTATTTTGAAATTCTTAGTTTTCTTTCACGCTAATTTGGCTTCGTGCTTTTTGTGTCCTTAGTGGTTAATAGCTTGGTTAATAAAAGGTGTCTTTTACTGACACCATGTTGCTCAATTATGTGTTTTTCCAAATTTACAATTTTGTTTAACAATAATCAAGCGAGAAAGGGATATGATTGTGTTAGGGTTATGTTAATTTAGTTTAATAAATTTGATTTAAGTATCTGATAACCAATTTATTATATCTTTATTTAGACCAATTCTAAAAAAAATGCTTCTTTCAAAATAAAATGAAAGTTCTGTCAGAATGGCGACTTTTTCCTCAAAACCGATGTCACAATATCATGGGGTGGCAGAATAGCTGACTTTTTGGCAGGTATAATGCGACAGTAGTTTTTCAAGGAATGAAAAAGTGAACTTGCAATCACTTTGTATTATGGATGATTGACTGTGGACTATCAACTAAGAGATGTGAATCATCACAGAAAGGTCCTGCTTTGGTTGCTTTGCAATTACACAATCGAACTTTGCCGCTTCGCTTAACTTCAAAAAGTAAGGGCTTATGCTTCGTGCCATGATGGGAGCCGTCACAAAAGGGTTGATTTCGGCTGAATCCGCATTGACACCACAAATATTTTTCGCCTTTTTCAAGATGGATTTCAGCAGGTTCGAGTTTGGTGTTGTCTTGTTTTTTAAAACCCTTAGCGATTTCACTATCGGGCTTATCGGAAGTAACGAAAGGGTAAAACCAACTTGCTGCCCACTTGTCTTTTGGGTCGGTTTGCAAACCATATTCTGTAGGAAATTGACGAGTGAAAATGGCAGTACCAAACATTTGGTCCCATAGGGAGAATGTATTGCCATAATTGCCATTTGGGTCGCTGATACCGTCTTTGATAGATTTGCCGTGATGCGCGTGGTGGAAAGCAGGCGTGATGATAATGCGTTCTAATATCGTTATTAACGGGTTGAAAATCTTGTGTTTATACAAAAAAGAATCCCATTTTACGCGACTGTGCGAACCAATAATGACTAATTGCTTCAATATCAAACCCAAGGCTACCGAAGGCGCACCACCCAAAAAAGTGACGATAGCTACCCACCACAAATTGGGCATAATGACATAGTACAAAGCCGCATTTCGATAGGAAACAAAAAAGCCCATTTCCTCCGCCTGATGATGCGGACGATGCAGCTTCCACAGCCATTCATACTCATGCGCAGAACGATGATACCAATATTGCAACACATCATCAATCAGCAAATAAAACGGCAACATCAGCCACATGCTCCAGTGACTAAGTGCAAATTGAATATTCGGAAACAACCACACTCCCAAACTCCACACCGCCAATACAATTCCCGGTTTTATCAATACAGCTAATACTACAAAACTACCGACCTCTTGAATCCAATCACTTCCTGTGCGTTTGCTGCTATGCAAATATCCCGCTACCGTCTCCAAGATTCCAAAAAACACCAGAATACCAACAACGAAATAGGTGTCCAAATTTTCTATGTCAAAAAGTGCATTTTCCATTTGTATAGTTTGATTTTAAAATAAAACACAATACGAATATACGGAAAAGAAAAAGTAAAAACGAACTTTCATATCATTTGTACGTTACATGAAATAAGTTATTAATATTTATTTTCCAAAACATTGATTATGAACATGATTGTTTATGCCTTCACGCTTTTGACACTATGGGGTGCCACGACAACACCTACAAATGCCTCCAATGATTTTACAGAAAATACCCTTTGTCAAGACGACGACTACATCGCATTACGCGCGCTCTACCTCAATACGAATGGCGACAACTGGGCAGATAGAACGGGGTGGCCCAATGCAGCTTTTTTTAACGCAAATCCCACGCGCCCGTTTGGAACAGAGCTAAGTACTTGGTTTGGTCTGACTACTGATTTCAACGGTTGTGTTATTGAATTGGTGCTTTTTGCGAATGACCTCAACGGCATCATTCCGCCCGAACTCGGTAGCATGACCAACCTCACGACCCTTCATCTGCACAGCAACAATCTCACGGGAACGATACCATCTGAACTTGGAAATTTGATGAATTTAGAATCTTTACGGCTGAATACCAATCAATTAAGCGGAAGCATTCCTTCTGAATTTGCCAACCTAACCAACCTCGAAGAATTGACCTTATATAATAACCAACTCAGTGGCTGCTATGACCAAAACCTGACGAACCTATGTACGCAATTGAACGCATTATATAGTAGCAATAATGCTATTAGTAACAGCAATTCATTCGATGCGACTTGGGAAGATTTTTGTAATAACGGAACGGGCTTGTGTATTTGCCCTACTTCTTTAGATGTTTCGGGTATCATATCTTCGGATACTTATCAGGCAAGTAACAATATTAGCTCTGACGGTACAGTATCCGCAGGGAATAATGTTCAATTCAGAGCCGGACAACGCGTTTTATTGAGTAATGATTTTAAAGTGGAATCTAATACCAATTTTTCTGTCGAAATAGGGGATTGCCAGTAAGATTTTTGATTTGGAGATTTTTGGTTTTTGATTGAAACGAATTAATAATAAAAATTTTTGCGAAGCAAAATCCAATCAAAAATCACTCAATCAAAAATTCCCTCAAATTCGTACAATTCTCCGGGTTTATCTTTTCCTTCGGAAGCCATGAGTAATGTACCATTAGGGCGGAAAGTCAAGCCTTCAATTTGAAGATAGGCATCTTCCCTAAGTCGCTCAATATGAACGAGTATACCCTCCGAATTAAGCACAAAAAGTAAACCACCGGCTCCCGAAGCAATGTAAATATCACCCGTTTTAGGATGGACGGCAATAGCAGACGGGTAGATAGGGAAACTTGCTAAATTTGACCTATAAAACATCGGAAATACCTCTCGGTAAGTTTCAGGATTGGCGAGTTCGGCGTATAGTTTTACTTGGTCGATATTAAGCGAATATGCGACGGAATCTGCCACCGTATTGCTATCAATGTCATATGGAAAAATAGCGAGTTGTTCGATGAAATTGCCATCGCCTGTGGCATAGCCGTCTTTGCAAATTGCGAGAACGCGATTTTTACCGGGTTCGTAGGTGATGCCTTTGGTGTTGTTCTTTCGATTGAGCAGGCTTTTATGTTTTTGGCGGACGGGCTGCCCTCCGTCAAAGGCGAGTATACGATAGATATTGCCATTGGTACGCAATACAAAAGCATCGTCTCCTACAAACGTAACGCCTTCGTAATCAGCATTTTTACCGTAGCCTATCCTGCGATTGATTTCGCATTGGTCGGTATCATAAATAAAAATGACGCCCTGCTCATCTTGAATACATCCCAACTCGCCTGTCTTGGTAATACCCAAGCCCGAAATCTCGCGCAAGACCTCCGGCATTTTATATACCTGCGTGGGTTTGTCGAGGATGTAGGGGAAGCGGAATTTGTTCATCAATTCGCTATACTCCTGACGGGCGCGTTCTTCTTCGGGAGACATTTTTTCTTCGCAGCTTGTAAGGAATAATAAGCAAAAAAGGCAAACAACTGTACTGACGACTTTCCCGAATCGAGTTGCGGGACAGGTAGCCGTCAAGTGGAACATGCTGCGACGGCTAAAGTCGTCGGTACTAACTCGCCTTGCACTTTCAAAATGCAAGGCGAGTTTTTTGTCAGATTTTAATTGAATATCATTAGGTTTTCTCATAGAAATCAATTCAGCACACAAATATCAAAAACCTAAAAAGCTATCGTCATTCCGCGCTTGATGCGAAATGACGGTTGATTTTAGTTTTTTGTAGAAATCAATTCGTAATAATAGAAGATGAATTGAGCAATTTCAATTCATGTGTTTCCTGATAATCAAACGGTACATCCATGCCTACGCCGCCGCGTGTAGCTTTGAGCGTACCGTCCAATTTGAGGTCGATTTTTTTCTTTTTTAATAAATTTTTGAAAAAACCGCCCTCTTTGAGGTCGTTAAAGACGGATTCAAGAGGAATATTGCAGGTCAATGGAATGGTGAATTCATCGCTGGCTCTCATTTTTGTTTTGAGGTCTTGCGTGACGGTAGTGATTTTATTACCATTAACATAGACATCAGCTTCTAACTCGGAGACATCCACCGTAACATCATTTGGATTGAAAAAGGTAACATCTCCACTCATTTCTACGTTGAAGCCGTTAGCGATGTTGATGGATTTTAGTTCAACATTATTGACGGCTTGGAATTGCGGTTTGTCCATATTTTCGCAAGCAAAAAATAGGGTTATTGTGAGGAGTATGATTGGTAATAATTGTTTTATCATTATTGAAAATTTATACAATTGAAAATTGAAAATGAAGAATTATCAATTATGCATTCTCAATTCTCAATTAAAAAACATCTGGCCAAAAATAAGAAATTTTGCTACCTTGCCATTGTTTTAGTAATTGAAAATTGAGAATTTATAACTGATAATTTTTTGAAGAAAAATAAATTTGAAATAATTTGATTATTAAAGTTTTATAAAATAAAAAAATAGAAATAATTTGTTTGTTGCGCTGAAATACTCGTCGGACATTTTGGAAATGTCAAACGAGTAGAGTAACGAATCACGACACAATATGAAATTTGCAACGAAAGTTATCCACGCAGGTATAGAGCCCGACCCAAGTTCAGGTGCAATTATGACGCCGATTTTTCAGACTTCGACTTATGTGCAGAATGCACCCGGCGACCATAAAGGGTACGAATATGCCCGTACACAAAATCCGACACGCGATGCACTGCAAACCAACCTTGCAGCACTCGAAAACGGAGAATATGGCATCTGCTTTTCGAGCGGTATGGCAGCTACGGATGCGATTATGAAATTGCTGAAAAGTGGCGATGAAATTATCTCGACGAATGACCTGTACGGCGGAACTTATCGCTTGATTAATAAGGTGTTCGGGCAATTTGGTTTGAAGGGGCATTTTGTGGCGATGACGGATTTGAAGAATATTGAGGAGAAAATTAATGAAAATACACGCCTTCTATGGATTGAAACGCCGACGAATCCAATGCTCAATATCATTGATATTCAAGCAGCTTGTGATTTGGCGAAAAAGCATGGAATAATGACTTGCGTGGACAATACCTTTGCGTCGCCGTATTTGCAAACGCCCTTGGATTTTGGAGCGGATTTGGTGACGCATTCGGCAACGAAATATTTGGGCGGACACTCAGACGTAGTACATGGCGCGGTGGTGACGCGCAATAAGGAACTTGCTGATAAGTTATATTTCATCCAAAATGCGGCAGGGGCAGTGCCGGGTCCGCAGGATTGTTTTTTGATTTTGCGCGGTATCAAGACGCTGCATTTGCGTTCGCAACGCTCGTGTGATAATGCGCGTACGATTGCCGAGTATTTACGCAAACATCCAAAGGTGAATCGCGTATTTTATCCGGGCTTCGAGGACCATCCGGGACATGAAATTGCAAAGCGACAAATGCGTGATTTTGGTGGTATGGTGTCATTTACATTGAAGGAAGATACGCTGGAAGCAGGTTCGAAGGTGATGAGTAATACACACTTATTTAGTCTTGCCGAATCGCTGGGGGGAGTAGAGTCGCTCATCGGGCATCCGCCTACGATGACACATGGTTCTATACCACGCCCTGAACGTCTCGCGGTAGGGATGACTGATTCGCTGATTCGCTTGAGTGTTGGCGTGGAAGATGCAGATGATTTGGTAGCAGATTTGGAGAAAGCCTTTTCTTATTTATAATGCGATAATGCGCCAATGTTACAATGTGAATGAATGAGTGAATGAATAAATCGCAAACATGAATCATTCATTCACTCATTCAAAATTCTTTCATTGTTTATTGTAGCATTAACGCATTATAGCATTAGTACTTCACAAAGGTGCGACTAATATGCTCTTGATTTATTTTGAGGGAAATAATATAAACGCCCATTGCTAATTGCTTGGTATTGAGGGTCGTAGATTGGGTAGTGATGGCATTGAATTTGTGTTGCATTACTTGTTTTCCCGTTGTATCGTAAATGATAATTTGGGCATTGGGAGCAGGTTTTGGTGCTGAAAATTCTACCGTCAGAGAATCATTATTTGGATGGAAAAATAGCTGTAAATCCGCATTCGTATTGGGTTCTGCCACATCAATGATAATGCCTGTAGTGAATGTCCAATAATCCGACCATGTACCTGTCGCGTTATCTTTTACTCGCCAACAATATTGTGTTTCTGAATCTAATAAACCCGCTTCAAGCATAAGAGCATTTAGGTTGATATTTTCATCAGAAAAAGCTTGTTCTTCTACATTATACAATGGTGGCGGATTGGGATTCGTAAATTGATAAAAAATATCCGGCTCGCTGACTACATAGATATTTCCGTCATCATCCACAGTTATCCCTTCTGCTTGAAGCAAACCTGATTCGAGCGTGCCGTTTGCGCCATCATCACTGAGGTCGATTCGTGAGATTTCGCTGCCTGTCATATCCGTCTGTACCAATGCTCGTCCTTCATGGCTTAGAATCAGCAGGTTTTGATGCAAATGTAAGCCCGAAAAATCACTACAGCCAAAGTTGTTGACATTGATGTCGAAGGGTGTAGTTGGAGTGACTGTCGCAGGAAATTCTTCGGGAATATCAACGCGAAATAGTACCGATGGCAGTTTTTCTTTTACGATTAAAAGGCTGTTATTGTCGGCTTCGTAGGCGATGCCTTCGATACCGAGATTATTTCCCCATGTGCCATCCAACTGAATGTAAGTGTCGGGATAGGTTACGGTTTCCGTATTTTCCGTAACGGTGATTTTCACGGCACGTCCGCGTCGTTCTTCCAATACAAAGTACTCATTTCCGCCAATCCACACCAAGCCTTCTGTGTCTTCAAAACCATTCAGGGCGATAGTTCGGAGATGGCTCCCGTCTTTATTTAGCTCAAACATTCGCGTAACGCCATTGCTAATACCAAAGAGCGTACCCGTAAGTTCATTATAAGTCAAGCCTGAGAGGTCATCGGCAATGGTTTCGATGGCTGTCGGTCCGGCAGCAAGTTCAAAATTGTTGAGTTGAAGTGTGCCGTCATTATTAGGGTCAAGTTCACAGTCGTAGATTTCTAAGGTGTAAGTGCCTGTTGTGTTAGCAGACCACTCAAATAGAGGTGTTTCTTCTACATCTGTGCTGCCGTCGGCAGGTGTGAGGAGGGTAGGTTGTGCTTGCGTTGCAAGTGTGAGTGAGCACATCAATGCTACAATAAATATTTTTCTCAAAAACATAAAAATGATTATTAAAATGTTTAGGGATGATGAGAGAATAAATTTGGCATGTTTAGTTTTCGCTTAAAAGTACTGGACACTTTTTGAACCACTAAGTTCACTAAAAATACGAAGACCAAGCGAACGTAAAAGTTCAATAAAAACTTTATAAAATTTCATTTACAGAATTTTATAAAGTTTTTAGTGTTCTTCGTGCCCTTAGTGGTTCAAAAAAAGTGTACACTACATTTCTAAATATGCCAAATTTATTTTGTCATCATCCCTTAATTGTTCGGGTGTGATTTTATCTTTGTGGGGCAAAAAAACATATAAAATGTTTTTATTTAGGTTTGGTGGCAAATCCCTCTAAATGCGAGCGATTTTCATCACTTAAAATTATGTTTTTTGACACAATTATAAGTGATGGTGATTCGGAATTGTGAGCATACTTTTAAAACGTATATAATTGTGACAGAGTTACCTTTTGAGAGTACTTTTTTATAAAAAAGGTTGTTTGGTACTTGTCACATATTTTTCACATTTTTTTCGGTATTTATGCGTATTTTAATGCAGAAAAAATTATTTTTGAGTCTCATTATAAATCACACTCGCTGTCCTCTGCCTAAAGCAACTATAAAGTAATTTTTTTCATCATTAATTTGATAGTTTTTGAGAATGTCTCGTCAAATTGTTCGAGTCAAGTCTCCTCTTGTTATCCACTTTAAATTGTCAATCAAACATTTGAGATGTTCAGACAACATCTTACCATTTATAGAAGATAAACAACTAGTATTATGAAAAAAAATCCGACACTACTTTTTTTACTGACTTTTTTAATTTTAGCTCTGCATGTTCAGGCACAAGACGGACAAAATGATGTACGTTTTGCACAAGGAGATGTTACATGTCCTTCCGGACCTATTGACTTTATTATTGAGGTTAAGGCATCGTCTTCAGGGACAGAATTTTTTATGAGTGAGCAAAATTATCGCTTCTCATTTAACCGTGATGCACTTGCAAACCCAAGAATCACGGAGGAATTGACGATATCCGGTTTTGTCAGCCCCGTTCCTGTGCCGCGTAATTTAGGTTTTACCTTATTTTCTCCGCACAATTTGACAGGGTCTTTGGACACGGTGGTGTCCTATAATGTAGAACTTGCAGGTGGAGATGGTTATTACCTGACTGCCGATGAATGGGTACAAGTAGGACGCATTGAGTTTGACGTACTTAGTGCCGATGCATGTTTCGACTTGGAGTGGCATCCACAAGCAGTCTTCCCGCCTACTTTTGTAGGGGAAGTATATACGTTGCCTGACGGGAGCGACGGAAGGTCAAATACTGATGAGAATTTTTATGGAAATTACTCTAATTGTATGCCGTCGTTATGTCTTGGAGTTGAGTTGATTGATTTTGCAGGAGAAGAACGCGACTGCAAAAACTACCTGACTTGGCAGACCGGAACCGAAAGCAATTCCGATTATTTTGTTATTGAACGAAGTTTTAATGCTAACCAATTCAGCGAAGTTGGGCGCGTAGATGCCGCAGGTAATTCATATGAAAATCAGTCGTACAGTTTTACCGACCAGTGGGCTGGTGCTGAAATGTATTATCGACTCAAACAAGTTGACATAGACGGGGCTTTCACTTATTCTAATTTGATAAAAATTGTTTCTGATTGTCACTCGGATGATACGGGTACGTTTGTAGATGTATTCCCGAATCCGATTGTAGGAAACTCAGAGGCGTTCATCAAATTATTTGTCGATACACACGGAACGGTTTATGTGGATGTGATGGATGTGACGGGAGCATTGATTTCAGAGACTCCTGTTAGTATTACTAATGGTCCAAATTTGTTACGTTTTCCAACGGAAGACCTTGCAACGGGAACTTATTTCATCAGAGTACGCGGCGGCGGTTGGTTTTCCGGTGCCAGCAAATTTGTTAAACTGAATAAATAAATTTTATACAAACTGTATTAAAGAGATGTCATTGAATATCTCTTTAATACTAGTTGTTTGATTGGGGAGTGGTCTTATGGCTACTTCCTTTTTTTATGTTCTTATTATGCGTCTTAAAACATGATATTAAAAATATAAAAAATAATCCCACTTGTAAAGCAACCATATACAGGGTTATTACATCTAATAAAAAATAGCCCTAATAGAATGTCTTGTCTGATTTTCAAAGACAAGCCCCCTTCGACCTATCTATCCGTATCAAATTAATCAATCGCCATTAGATATTCTATTGGGAGTAGAGTATCGGTCGATATCCATTTAGTAAGTG
>JAHDEO010000589.1 GCA_020628725.1 Saprospiraceae bacterium | reverse complement strand
CACATGAACACAATAGGCATATTAGGCGGTATGAGTTCGGCAGCTACGGGCGAATACTATAAATTGATTAACGAGAAAGTCAAGGCAATTCGCGGCGGTTATGAGATTGCCGAATTGATGATTTGTAGTGTCAACTTTGGGAATATTGAGCGTTATGTACGTACGGAAGATTGGGATGGTGCGGGGAAATATTTAGCAGAAAAAGCCAAAAATGTGGAGAATGCGGGAGCTTCTTGCATTTTTTTAGCGACCAATACCATGCATCGCGTCCGCGATGATATCAAAGCAGCAATTTCGATTCCTTTTATTGATATTTTTGAAACGGTATCAAAAGAAATTAAGCGACAAGGCAAAAGTCGTGTCGGCATCTTAGGCACTTACGCTACAATGACGGGCGATTTCTACGTGGATGTTTACCGCGAATTTGGCGTGGAGCTTATCGCCCCCGACGAAGCCCAAAAACGCAAATTAGACCATATCATTTTTGAGGAAATGACCAACCATATCTTCACCGAATCTTCCAAACAATATTTCAAAAACGCCATCGAAGAATTAGCTGCAAAAGGTGCGGAAGGCGTCATTTTAGGTTGTACCGAAATCAAAATTCTGATTCATCAAAGTGATGTGCCTGATATTCCTTTGTTTGATACAACGACTTTGCATTGTGATGTAGCGGCGCAGATTTGTTGTGGGGAATTGGTGTTGTAGTGTTGTTGCTTCATTGTTGTAGTGCTTCAATACCGAGATGCCACAACACAAAAACACTACGACACCACGATACTACATCACCACAACACCAAAAAGAACACTTTTCCGTATCTTTGCACCATATGACGAGTAGTAAAAAACAAGATATCCGGCAAATGCCCCTCGCCGAACTCACCGACTTCTTCATTGAAAACGGCGAAAAAAAATTCCGTGCCAAGCAAGTCTATGAATGGTTGTGGCAAAAAAGTGCGCGGTCTTTTTCGGAAATGACCAATCTTTCCAAAGCTCTTCGTGCGAAATTGGAAGAAGATTTTTTACTCACGCCTATACACGCTGACAAAGTACAACACAGCAATGACGGCACGATAAAAACCCGTTTCAAACTACACGATGAACATCTAATTGAATCAGTGCTGATACCTGTTCCTTCTGAAAATCGCTTTACGGTATGTGTGTCTTCGCAAGTAGGATGTAGTTTGACTTGCTCGTTTTGTGCTACGGGACGTATGGTACGTAAGCGCAACCTCGACGCAGGCGAAATTTACGACCAAGTGAGTATCGTCAATGAGCAGTCATTGGAAAAGTTCGGACATCCGCTCACCAACATCGTTTACATGGGCATGGGTGAACCTTTGTTGGCATACAAAAACGTCCTGAAAAGCGTTGAACACCTCACTTCGCCTGAAGGTTTGAATATGTCGCCGAAACGAATTACGGTCAGTACAGCAGGCATTGCCAAGATGATAAAACGTCTTGCAGATGATGGTGTAAAATTCAACCTCGCGCTCTCCCTACACGCTGCTGACGACCCAAAACGCAACGAAATCATGCCCATCAACGAGCAAAATAACCTTGAATCCTTGATAGATGCGCTCAAATATTTTTACAAAAAAACACGCAATCGCATCACCTACGAATACATTGCTTTCGATCATTTCAACGACAGCCTCGAAGATGCCAAAGCCCTCGTAAAACTCTGCAAGCACTTCCCAGTCAAGGTCAATATCATTGAATACAATCCGATTGACAATGCGCCCTTTGCAAAATCAGGCGAGGATAGATTGGATAAATTTGCGCGGTATTTGAGTCAAAATGATGTGCAAGTAACCGTCCGTCGTAGTCGTGGGCGAGATATTGATGCGGCTTGTGGGCAATTGGCGAATAAAGAGTAATTTCGTTGACTCGTGATTCGTTTCACAAAAAAATTGTGTGTGGCGGTTCTCCTTCAGGAATCAGAGGTGCGCGTGGGCCTTACGCAATATCCGTTCTTAAATTTTGCAATTCAGCATATTCCGTCCACGAACCATCGTATAAATATTTACTGTTTTTAAATGCCATTTCGCTTGCCAACATGACGATGCAAGCCGTCATTCCTGAACCACAACTGAATACTAATTCAGTTTGACCGTCTGTTTGCTCATTAAAAATCTTATTTAGTTCTTGTTCTGATTTGAATTTTCCATTTTCCAATAGGGATTTATATGGAATATTTATTGAGTTGGGAATATTGCCGCTTTGGAGGTACTTTCTTGGTTCCGGTGCTGTTCCTGCAAATCGCCCTGCCGGACGTGCATCAACGATAAGGAATTTTTTTGTTTCAATATTGTTAATAATATCGTCATATTTGATAAGGTATTTTGCCTCAAAATTACTTTTAAAATTCCCGGTGTCATAGTCTTGTATCAAGTCCGATTTTTGGATGCTTTCATAGCCTTGAGTCACCCATTCGGGTAAGCCTCCATCTAACACACGCACATTATCGTGTCCCATAACTTTAAATAGCCACCAAACTCTCGCACTCGTATAAATTCCGAAATTATCATACACTACTATCTCTGAATCAGCATTGATGCCTAAAGCTTGGCAGGCTTTTTCAAACTGTGCAGCCGAAGGTATTGTATTTGGGAATTGACTTGTTGTGTCAGTAAAATGTTCCTTGATATTGAATATTCTCGCATTTGGAATATACGATCCTTTGAGCAGAGAAATCTTACCGGTTGCAGTACTTTCAGGACTCGAATCTAAAATGACTAAACTATCCTTAGTAAGATTATTTTTCAACCATTCAACTGAAACTATGTTATTTTTCATTTTTTTCAATTTTTCCTTTCTAATTTAAACATACTCTAATTTGTTTTTGATGTTTTTCCATAAAAAACTCTAACAAATGTGTGTATCTTAGAGGCTGTTTAAAATGGTATTAATGTCTACTTCCACTTCCAATCCAATTCCTCATGAATAGGAATATCTAACGCTCTGAGTTCTTCTTTTAGTTGCTCGCTGTCGATGTCTTTCTTTGGTATAATCAACGTAAGCCCGGAGGAGATGCTTATAAAAAGATGCTTGGATGTTGCGTTGATTTGGTCGATGGCAGAAATGTAAATCTTGCCTTCTCCTGTGCGGTCTTTTGTAAAAATGTGGTCGGGATGCACCTCCAAAATGACGCTTTCACCAAAGCGATTTTTGTGACTTTTTCTGATATAATTTTCAAAATGCCGCTTGTATCTCCACATAAAATACGTGGGATAAAAAAGTAAAACCATCAACGCAGCAGTACTCCACCCCACTGTATAAGGCATCATACCCGCAAGAAAACACAAAAGCGCAACCACGCCAAATCCTATCGTCAATCCAATCCAACCATTCCGTTTTTTTCGTCGAATATCTTCCGATTTAGAGGCTGAATACAATTGAAAATCAATGTAATCTTGCTCGTGTAATAGGTATTTGTATTGCATATCCTACTTTAGTTTTTGACTCGCTCAAGAATGTAAATTTATTTTGTCATCATTTCTCAAGGCGATTTACTATTTTGTTTTTCGGAAATCATAATGTAGCCATCTTTTGCAGGAAGTGTTTTTTCTAATGTTTGTTTGGAACGATAAAAAAATACGGGAACACGAAAAAAAATATAATCAACTGATTACCGGCTACTTTTTTTTAATTTTAATTTGCATTTTAATTTTAATTCCTTCCTTCCTTCCTTTATATATGTTTGCTTGCGAAGAAAAGTAGCCCAAAAAACCGAATAATTTTCTATCAGTTCACCATCCAAATCAATCCCGCCAATATCAATCCGGCAATCAACAAGACCACCA
>JAHDEO010000588.1 GCA_020628725.1 Saprospiraceae bacterium | reverse complement strand
TCAACCGTAGGTTGTGGGTCGTGTCCTTCGTCTTGGGCGTGTTTGATAGCTTTTTTGGCATAGTCGCGAGCTTTCTTCTGGTCGCCAAGTTTGTAGTAAAGCGCAGCTACCGTATCGGTATTATAGTAATTGCTATCAATACCTTCTGAAGTCAATGCCCAATTGAGTGCTTTTTCCAACTTCGGCTTATCATCTACCAACTCATAAAAAGCCCATGCATAGGAATTGAGTTGTTGCCAATCAGCACTACCAAATTTATCCATGTAATCTTCTACGGTTTGTACAAATTTTGGCAAATCTCGCGCACGCTCGTAGTAATTCATGCGAAACTCCATCGACAAACGGTCAGCTTGTTCGGGGAAAGTTTTCTGATAAGTCGCATCCACATCTTCCAATGTCAAAGGCTTGCCCGAACCACCGTATATCTTTTTAGAAATCGACATTTGGAGGTGTTTGTCCACCGTTTCCTTTCCAAATTCCTCATTGAATTTCTCACGATTCTCAAGTAGATATTGCATCGGCTGGTCGTCGAAATTATCTGCGTATTTCATCAGAAATTCCATATTCTCAGGTGTTCCCCACTCCTTTTGCGTATCCATGTATTTGAGGGCGAGCATGGTGTATTTGCGGTCGCCATTTTCGTAGCTTGCCATTGCATAATTGCGAAGTAATTCAGGGCTGCGGTCGCCGGAGGCAAAGCGCATAGCAAGTTTGGCAGACTGACGCTTAGGGTCTATCGCTGCTTCACCGACTGCAATGAATTTTGGTGCAGGCAGGTAGCCCATGTTTTTGTGCAACAATTCACCATCAGGAGAAACGAAAAGGTAAGTCGGGTAGGCACTAACTTCGTATTTAGCTGCCAGTTTCGGACCTTCTCCGCGCTCCATGTCAATTTTTGCATTGACAAAGTTGGCATTATAAAATTCTCCAACACGAGGTTGAGGAAATACATCACGAGACATCATCTTGCATGGTCCGCACCACGTCGTATATGCATCTACAAATACGATTTTGTTTTCTTTTTTGGCTTGAGCCAAGATGTCATTCCAATCACCTTTGGAAAATTGAATGCCTTCTTGCGCGAAGACCGTCGTGCCCATGAGTAGCAGGGCGAATAAGAGTATATTCTTCATTAATATTTTGTTGCGGGTTACGGGTTGCGGGTTGCGGGTTATTTTTTTCGCACAGCGAAAAATGATATAACTCGTAACTCGTAACCCGCAACTCGTTAAATTGCGTCTTTTATTTTGCGAATAAGGAGGTCTGCTCCTTTGTATAAATTTCGATTTTTTTCTTCCTCTGCCGTGCTCTTGACTTGCTCCGCGAGTGGGAGGGCTTGTTGGTGTTTGCCATTCATGTAGAGTAGCTCGGCATGGGAGTAGAGGTATTTGAGTTCACCGCCATTTTCGGCAGCTTTGGCAGCCCATTTGAGGGCTTGTGCTTTCATTTTACTGTCTGCGGAGCCGTTTGTTGCTACGCGAATTGCCATTTTGTGCAATACCAGCGCGTTGTTTTTCCCATTTTCCTTGATGTACTTATCGGCAGCTTTGAGGAAGGTTTTGCTGTCTTCCATTGCCTCTGCAAAAGTCATGTCGCTTTCGATATCGAAGTTGGCAAATTTATCAGGCGCATTGGCTTGCATTTTTTCTTTGGCTTCGGCGAGTAGCGCAGGCTCTTTGTATTCAATAGCTTTCTTGACTGTGTTTTCGCAAGCCGTTTGAATTTTATCGTCTACCGCTTCTTCGCCTTTTTGTGCAGCGATGGCTGCTTTATTTTTTACAAACAAAGAAAAAATACGCGAATCGGCATATACCGTAGCATCGTATAAAAAGTTGAGATTATCGGCTGAGCTGAAATCCGGCTTTGTGCGGATGTATTCGTTGGCAACTTTGGAAGCTTCGGGCTTACCCGCTTTAGCGAGTGCTGCGGCATATTTGCGAAGGAGTTCAGGGTCGCGGTCACCTTCTTCGTATTTATCGGCAAATTGTCCGCTATTATCGAAGCGTTTGAGGGCTTCTTCACCCATTTTGATAAACCTGTCGATGGGCTTTGCACCTTTGGTGGTGTATTGCAATTCGCCCGAACCATTGACGAATAAGAACGTCGGGAAAGCACTCACATTATACTTTGTGCGGATGGTGCGTCCTTCGCCTTTTTCCATATCCATTTTCATGTTGATGAAGTTGGCATTGTAAAAATCGCCGGCTTCTTTCATCGGGAATATGTCGCGCGCCATTTTCTTACATGGTCCGCACCACGTTGTGTAGGCATCTACAAAAATGAGTTTATCTTCTTTGTTGGCGAGTTCGAGGGCTTCTTTCCATGTCCCTTCAAAAAATTGAATACCTTCGGCATTGACACAAGTAAAGGCAAACAAGGCAATCAGAATCGTAAGTGTATTTTTCATGTGTAAAATTAGTTGATAGTCGATAGCTGATAGTCCATAGGTAGCCGCAAGGCAAGGGTGATATTATTTTCTATGGAATATCATTATTTCAGAATAAAGTCTATTTTTTTCAGAAAAATTGAATTGGTAAGTTTCTGTTTTGAATCATTCAAAATTCAACATTCACTCATTCAACATTAATTATCGTGTCAAAATTACGTATTTCAGCGGTATTTGTAAAATACGTTGATTTAGGGGGAATTGATGAGGCTTTTTTCTGTTTTAACGTTTTGGTAAAAGATGGATGTCTGCCAGTAGGCAAATTCCAAAAAACAAATTCCAAATTCCAAAGAATATAACGCAGTCGCGTTTCAACTGGAATTTGGGTATTATGATTTGGTTTTTTTTAACTTTATGGGCAAAGGTTGTGCCGAAGTAAGTTCATTGTCTCTAATGCGAAATTGTATTTGAAAATACATTAATCACAATAACCCCCGCAGTAATTAGCGCGATGCCGATAATAGCGGCGGTATCGAGTTTTTGGTTGTACTGAAAATATCCAACAAGCGCGAGCAAAACAATTCCAATACCCGCCCAAATCGCATATGCTACGCCTACGGAAATGTATTTTAGCGTGAGTGCCAGAAAATACAATACAAACATATACCCGACAAAAGCAATCAATGAAGGTGTAAACTTAGTAAAACCCTCACTGGCTTTGAGCGCGGATGTTGCTGTGACCTCAGCAATTACGGCGATGATTAGATAGACCCATTTCATATTGTCTTAATTTACTGTACGCCAAGCCGTTGCAAAAGTTCACGTTTGCGGGGGTAGGTGTTGGATAATTTATTTGCCCATTCGATGGCTGCTTGACGGTTTTTGAGGTTGTAATATAGCACGGCAAGGTTGAAAATAATGACTTGATTGTTGCGATTAATCTGATGGGCTTTGAGCAAGTATTTTTTGGCGGCATCATAATTTTTTAATTGTCCGTTGGTAGAGGCTAAATCTGTCAAGACCTTATAATTGTATGGATTGAGTTGGTAGGCTTCCGTGAAATGTGCCTGTGCTTGTTGATAATTACTTTCACCATTGGATACGATGCCCGCATACCAAGACAAGGGGAAACCAACATGGTCGAGATTGAAAAAGGGAGATTTTGCATGGGCAATTAAACGCTTTTTTTCTGCATCAGGTGTGCTTTCGCGGTATACAATTCGCATCGCTTTTTCGCCACGATAACGATGATAACCCAATACCAAATTCAAAGATAAACCCGCTAAAGCCAATAATAGCAATGCACGACCATCTATTTTTAAAGGCAATTTAAATGAATATTGGTTATCATTTTTCACATAAAAAAACCTGATTGTAACGGATTACCCCGTTTTTAAATTACTGTTTTAGAGTAGTTTATGAA
>JAHDEO010000587.1:3090-3830 GCA_020628725.1 Saprospiraceae bacterium | reverse complement strand
GCAGGGTATAATTTGAAGCCGCACTGCGTATCTTTTACATTGAGCGAGGTAAATAATTGGATGATAAAGTTGAAAACAATACCCATCAGGCGACGGGTTGGTTCACCTTTTATCGTAGAATCAGGATGTTCGCGTGAGCCAATTAAGATTTCATTATCAGAGAATGTTTTATTTGGTAATTGCTGTAACCAATTCGCCGATTCAAGCGGACTCGTCGCCATATCTGCATCGAGCGTGAGGATGTGTGTACCTGTTGCTGCTGCGACGCCGCGTTGGAGAGCTGCTCCTTTTCCTGCGTTTTTTTCAAGACTAATCACTTGACAATGAGCAAGATTTGCAGCTTCTATTTTTTGTGCCGTATCGTCGCTACTACCATCATCTACAACGATAGTTTCATAATCTCCTTTCCATTTTTGGTCAAATTGTTTGAGCGCATTGACCAATAAAGGCACACGTTCACTTTCATTATAGCAAGGTATAACGAGGGAAATCTTTCCGGCGAATGACGGTATTTGCGCTGTCGTAACTTGCTTTTTAGGGCTTTGTTTAGTCTGCTTTTTTTTCTTGCTCATGGACGCGTGTGCTTTATTCGGGGCTAATTTACGGTTTTTCTATGTGATTTGTTGCAGTGTTTGTTTTCTTGTATGAGTCTAAACTAAAAATAAGTGAACTTGTGCGATAAATATTCAAGAAAACTCTGTTTAAGTAAAAGAAAACTCAAAGTAATTTCACCAAAAAAA
>JAHDEO010000587.1:0-3080 GCA_020628725.1 Saprospiraceae bacterium | reverse complement strand
GTGCTTTATTCGGGGCTAATTTACGGTTTTTCTATGTGATTTGTTGCAGTGTTTCCAGCCTTCTTATGAATATCTGAACTTCCCAGATTTCCAATGTTTCCAGATCGCTACTGCATTTTCCGTAGATTCACTACCTTTTACGTTTTGTAATTTGGAAACACCAACATCCATGAGGCGCTCACTGCCTTTTTCGCTGACTTCGAGGATGACCTCCGGTGAAGTCGGATTTTGATTACGGTCTGACAAGTCCAACACATCTACCTGAATGACAGACTTTTCACCACGTCTGTTTTTACTTTCCATTTCTGCCTCAAACGGAAATTCCAACTCATCTGCCATGTAATGAAACCAACCCATGATAACCTCATCATCATCCTTGGCGTCTACTACTATTTCCATCATGATAATTTCGTTCATTTTTGCCTCTGTCAATCCTGTTTCACTTACAGCCGTGCCTTCGTCTGTATTTTCCGCCTCAAATTCAAAATCACCTCTGATTTCGCGGCGCACCCATGCTTCGTATTTTTTTTGTTTAAATTTGAACCAATCATCCCGAGAGTCGCTGTAATCTATGACATTTTTAAAATTAGCAAACGGACGCCTACCATTCAATGCTTGTATCAAGCTTTTTTGTAACCTTCTATTTCGTACTTGGTCAGCGAAATCTTCCATGATGCGATAACCGTCACCAGACATCATAGGTTCTATCAACGCCCACTTATCTATCTCTTTTTCAATGACTTCCATTTCTTCCCGCCATTCTTCCTCTACTCCTCCCATTTCAGCCCATTCTTCTGTTTGCATCTCTTTAACCTCGCCTGTCTCCTTGTGAATGTAACAGACCATGCCCATATCTAATGTCTGGGCTATACTATTGATTTGTTTTTGTGATAATTTCATGTTTTAAAAAATTTCATCATAAAATCAGTTCAAATTTAGATATTTTACAGTGAAAACGAATACAAATTCCGTCTAATTTTTGTGTTTGATAAAACAAGAAAACTTCATCTAAGTAAAAGAAAACTCAAAATAATTTCACCAAAAAAATGACAAATAACTTGTTTTACACAATAAAATGACATATTTTTGCTTTAAATCAAAACAAATTATTGATGAAAAAGCAAGATGTACACCGCGAATACAATTTCCCCGATGCAGATTTGTATGTGCAGACAATGGAAAAACTACGTTTTGCACAACGCGATATAAAGCAATTTGACAATTATGGTTACGACACACAGAAATTAAAAAACATTCATAATATCTGTCAGAAATTTGCCAAATTACCAACAGACGATGAGTTGCTTGGTACGCAAATGATTACGACAGAAAAGAAGTACGAAGCTGCTGAAAAACTCAAAACCGCCATTCGCAGTGTCATGACACGCGTGGCTACGAAGTTTAGCAATCGCTCGGGCAGATACCGCAAATTTGGTACAGCAAAAATGGGTGATATGACCGATGCACAATTGCTTTTTTGCGGACGACGCGTAGTACGTGTAGCGCGACAACAGATTGATTTTCTTGCAGAAACAGGTTTACGTGAAAATCATTTGGGACGCATTACGGATGCGTGTAAGGATTTTGAAAATGCCTTGAATATCCAACAAGATAAAGTTTCTGACCGCGATATTTCTGTAGAACAGCGCGTTGAACTCGGCAATAAAATGTATCGCGAATACGTCCACCTATGCAATATCGGCAAGGATATTTGGGCAGAAACCAACCTTGCCAAATACGAGAATTACGTCATCTATGAAAGCAATAACGAGCAGAAAAAAGCGCGAAAAGCCAGAGAAGCGGCTGAAAAGGTGGATTAGTCGATTGAAACATTTACCTTTGGGGAAAAATAAACATATAAAACTCGCAGCTATGTCTCCAAACGCTCCCGTTACCGTTTTCTTTTCATATTCGCATAAAGATGAAAGTTTGCGCGATGAACTCGCCAAACACCTGAAACTCCTCGAACGTACCAACGTCATCGACGCTTGGCACGACCGCGCTATTCCCGTTGGTAGCGAATGGGATAAAGCTATCAAGACCGAACTTAATGAAGCGGATATTATCCTACTACTTATCAGCGCGGATTTTTTGGCGTCAGATTACATTTGGGATGTGGAAGTGAAAACCGCTATGGAACGACATGAAGCAGGCAATGCTGTAGTCGTGCCGATTGTTTTGCGAGAATGTGCGTGGTTTGATGCGCCATTCGGCAAATTGCAAGGACTTCCAAAAGATGCCAAACCCGTTACTTCTTATCCCAATATGGATGAGCCGTTTACCTTCATTACAAACCACATTAAAAAGACTGCCAAAGCTATGCGCGCTCAAAAAACCATTGAAAGTGAAGGAGATACGCCCCTCACGGAAGCTCCAAAAAAAGAGGATATTCCTTCAATTATATCTTCTCCGTTAAATGGCAATAATAGTCACCAACAAAATATCAAAGAGGCAAAGATTCAAATTACAGGAATTGAAAGATATTTTAATACACCAAATGAACACTTTAATAATAATGCATATTACTGGTACTCACAATTAAAGGATAAAAAATTATTTCCTGATATTGATATACCATTTGAAATACTATCAGAATACTTATACTTTTTGAATAATTTTAAAACACCAATTACATGTATTGAAAGACTCAACAAAAAAATAAATGATAATAATTTAACGAAAGAGCAGCGATTGTTTATCTATGATAAAATTAATGGTCTTATAGCCAATGCCGAACCGATTACACGAGATAATTTAGCATATATAAATACAGAAATTTTAGATTGTCGTTTAAATTTAGAACCTTATCAAAACTTAGATATTAAGCAGTATTCAATAGAGTTCATCATTAAAGAAGCAGCAAAAATTGATGATATTTATGAACAACTAAAATTTCTAAAGCATCGAAAACTAAGCTACGAAAAAGAAGCACAAGATTTAGGATTAGACATAGGCTTGGGAGATGAAATTCAAATAGAAATTGAAGTTTTGGAAAAAAGAATTGAGGATAAAAATCATGCTCCAAAAAGCATCAACTTATTAGAGCTTGAAGGGTTAAAATCCACTGAGAAAATTCTAAT
>JAHDEO010000051.1 GCA_020628725.1 Saprospiraceae bacterium | reverse complement strand
GAGCAGGCAAATCAAATAACCGGAGGAAATAATATCGACTTCAATTTTGATTACAATTTTTTTATGAATTTATACTTATAAGATGATAGCATATGCAAGATCATTCTATCATGCTGATTATGTGTCATAAAACACTGCATAAGAAAAATTCATCATGTGAAGTGGACATAAAACTCCCGGTTTAATCTTTTGTTTGTATCTGACACAAACAACGCTTTTTGTAGGATTATAGATTATAAAAATATAAAACGAGTTGCAAAACGAACTGACATAATAATGTTGCGTATGTGTTAAAGTTTAAGGTGATTAGTTTTTTTGAATTTAAAAAATTGATAATTAATTAAAAATATAATTATGGAATAATAATATTGTTTAAAGAAATGATTTGTCGCGGAGATGTCTGATGCTTTGAAAGTGTTTAATGTGAGGTTAATAGGACAAAAAAAACATAAAAAAAGAGACAAACATATGTTTGCCTCTTTCAAAATATTTTACAAAAAGTACGCTTATTTTTATCTAACTAAGGTGACATCTCCTGCATACGGAATCCGTACCCCGTCGATAAACTCAACTTCGGCAGCAAACACAAATACACCCGGATTTAATTCCTGTCCTCTGAATGTACCATCCCAGCCATGTGACGGATCATTGGTCATGAAATTGCTGTCCTCAAACATCAATTCACCCCAACGGTCATACACGCGGAACGAAAGTACTTCAACCACGCCTTGTCCACCGAAAATCATGAAAATATCATTCGTACCGTCACCATCAGGTGAGAAGGCATTCGGGATAAAGACATTTCTATCCTTATTGACATTCACGCGAATATCATCCGAAGCGCGACAGCCTGTGATACTGTCAATTGCAGTGACGATATAAGTCATATCTTCAAGCGGAGAAGCGTAAGGCTCATCACAAGCCGTGCAACTCAAGCCTTCCGCAGGAGACCAACTAAATACGAAATCATTGCCCGGTGGTTGATTAATTTGAGCAGAAAGCTGGATACTATCGCCAAATAAAATCTCTACATCCGGTCCGGCATCTACGATGACTTCAAATGGTTGTTCTACCAAAATTTCATCCGTAAATACACATCCGCTTGCATCCTGTACATACACTGTATACAAACCTGCGGCTAACCCAAATATCGTAGAGTCAGTTCTAAATATTTCATTATCAACTGAGTAAGTATACGGAGGCATGCCGCCTGTTGCGTTTTCTACGATGATAATACCATTTTCATCACCGAAGCAAGTTGCCGGAATAGAACTCAAGTCAAACTCTACTGCTGAAGGCTCATCAATTGAAACTTCTGCTGTTTCAGTACATCCGTTTGCATCTGAAACAGTAACGGCATAAGTGCCCGGCGCAAGATTAAATGCTGTCTGCGTATCTTGGAAACCCGTTTCTGCCGACCATTGATAAGAATAACTTGGTGTACCACCTTCTGGCTCTACAGTTACAAAGCCGTCGTCGCCGCCATTACAACTTGGTCCTTCACCCGAAGCATCCAAAGTCAAAGGCAATAAAGGTTGCACCACCGTGATGTTGATAGGCGGCGTTTCACAACCATTCGCATCAGTCACCACTACAGTGTAAACACCTGCTTCAAGGTCAGTAATGCTCGAAGAAGCTCCACTATCTGTACCAAGTGACACACCACCTGCAAACCATTCGTAAGAGTAGCTCGGTGTACCGCCTGTCGGTGTCATGGTAGCAGAACCGTCATTGCCACCAAAGCAGCTTACAGGCGTTGTACTACCACCGGGAAATATCGGCGTAGGACCGTTTATCGTAAGATTACCTACAACTTCACAACCTGTTGCATCCGTGACTGTTACGGTATGTGGCCCAGGACAAAGGGCAGTTGCGACATCGGTCGTTTCGCCATTATCCCATTCGTAGGTGAAGCCGCCTGCACCGCCATTTGCCAGCACAGAAGCCGTACCATCGCAAGAGCCTACACAGCTTGTAATTTGTGTATTAATATCCAATATAATTTCAGGAGGTGCGGTCAATGTCAAATTATCTGTAATGGTACAACCATCGGCATCTGTGACGATGACGGAGTGATTGCCTTGCGGCAAATTCACGGCTGTTTCAGTCATTTGTCCATCACTCCACTCATAAGTATATGGCATCGTACCGCCTGTTACTGTGGCAGTTATGCTTCCTGTTAATTCGCCGAAACATGCGGGGTCGGTTGCGGTCAAGGTCAAACCTAATGCTTCCGGTTCGCCTATCTCTATTGTTGCTATTTCAGTACAGCCATTCAAATCCGTAACAGTTACAGAATGTGTTCCTGCGGGAATATTGAGAGCTGTCTGCGTAGTTTGCGAACCTGCACTTGCCGACCATTCATACGTGTAACTTGGTGTACCTCCTGTCGGGTCAACCGTTGCCGTGCCGTCTGTACCGCCATTACAACTTGGTTCTTGTCCTGAAATTGCTAAAGTCAAAGCCTCTGCCGGTTCGGGTACAGTGACATTAATAGGCGGAGTCGAACAACCATTTGCATCGGTTACGACTACCGTGTATGTGCCTGCCGCAAGTCCCGAAGCGGTTTGTGTGAAAACACCGCCTGCATTGGCACTCCATTGGTAATTGTAGGTGCCGTCAGGATTTGGCGTACCACCTGCGGGGTTGGCAGTTGCGCTACCGTCCATGCCTCCATTACAGCTTACAGGTGTAATGTCAATACCTGTCGTAACGGGTACAGGTTCTGTGATGTCAATGGAATTGGTGGCTGTACAGCCATTCGCATCGGTTACAGTAACGGTGTGTGTACCTGCGGGTAAATTGGAAGCCGTCGCGGTAACTTGGCTACTCGCGCTTGCGCTCCATTCGTAGGTATAATTGCCGAAAGCATCGGGCGTACCGCCTGTCGGAGCAGCAGTCGCTTCGCCGTCCATTCCACCACCACAACTTACATTATTTCCTAAATTAATATCTACACTTAAAACAGGTGGTTCTGCAACGGTAACAGTACCGCTAATTTCACAACTATTCGCATCTGTAACGGTGACGGTGTGTGTGCCTGCGGGCAAATTAGTAGCCGTAGCGGTGATTTGGTCGCCTGCACTCGGACTCCATTGATACTGATAATTTCCTGCTGCATCAGGTGTGCCACCTGTTGGTGCGGCGGTTGCTTGTCCATCGCTGCCACCACCACAATTTACATCTTGATCAACGGTAATCGTCAATCCTAATGCGGTCGGTTCGGTGATGTCAATGCTGCCTGTCACCATACAACCATTATCATCCGTAACGGTAACAGTATGTGTGCCTGTCGGCAAATTATTAGCAAGTTGGGTCGCCTGACCGCCTGCGCTTGGACTCCACTGATAGGTGTAATTTCCGGCTGCATTAGGTGTACCGCCGCTTGGATTGGCAGTAGCTGCACCGTCATTTCCATTTGAACAGCTTACATTATTTTGTAAATCAACAGAAACAGTCAGTTCATCCGGCTCGCTAATATCAATGCTGCCTGTGATAGTACAGCCATTATCATCCGTAACGGTAACGGTATGTGTACCTGCCGGAAGTGTCGTAACAGTTGGTGTAACAAATCCGCCTGCACTTGCGCTCCATTCGTAGGTATAATTTCCATTTAAATCGGGCGTACCGCCGGATGGTGTGGCAGTCGCTGCACCGTCATTTCCACCGAAACAACTGACATTCATATCATTGGTAACGGTTAATGCAAGTGCATTCGGTTCTGTGATTTCGACAGAACTTGTACCTGTACAGCCATTCGCATCGGTCACAGTAATCGTGTATGTTCCTGCGGATAAGCCGATTGCGGTAGGAGAGTTTACACTGCCTGCATTGGCATCCCATTGATAAATATAATTTCCTGCTACATCGGGCGTACCGCCTGATGCGGTAGCCGTAGCCTGACCATCATTTCCTCCATTACAATTTACATTATTATCAATAACAATATCCACGATAACAGGTGTTGGCTCTGTAATCGTCACTTCTGCTGTAGTGAGACAGCCCTTGAAATCCGTTACGCTAATTGTGTGTGTACCTGCGGGGAGGTTGGTAGCAGTAGCCGTTATTTGGTTGCCTGCGCTTGCACTCCACTCGTAATCATAATCTGCATTAGGGTCGAATTGGTCGAGTGTACCACCTGATGCGGTAGCCGTAGCCTGACCATCATTTCCTCCATTACAACTGACATTATTATCAACGACCATATTGACCAATAATTCAGTCGGCTCAGTAATCGTCGCTTCACCCGTGATGGTACAACCATTATCATCTGTAACGGTCACGGTATATGTTCCAATGGATAAATTGAATGCCGTCGCGGTGGTTTGTCCGCCTGCATTTGGACTCCATTCGTAATCGTAATTTCCACCTGCATCGGGCGTGCCGCCTTGTGGCGTAGCCGTTACAAAACCATCATTTCCACCGGTACAACTGACTTCATTACTGCCAATAATTAGATTTAAAACAGGTGGTTCTATGATTTCTACTTCGGCAGTTGCTTCACAGCCGTTATCATCTGTAACGGTGACGCCGTGTGTACCTGCCGGTAAATTTGTAGCTGTCGCAGTATTTTGATTATTCGCTGATGCGCTCCATTGATAATTATAATTACCAAGTGCATCGGGTGTACCGCCTGCGGCGGTGACAGATGCTTGTCCATTATCATCACCATTACATAGAATATCGTTATCGACTGTTGCGCCGATGAGTAATTCAGTCGGCTCGTTGATGACATACTGGGCAATGGTGCTACATCCTGCAGCATCAACTATCGTTACAGAATAAGCATCGGCTGCAAGTCCTGTGGCGGTTTGTGAATTGCCTGTATTGGCATTGGCAGACCATGTATAGGTGTAAGGAAGATTGGGACTGCCCGTAGGATTGGCAGTGATGCTACCTGTTGATTCGCCATTACAACCTACATCAATCGTTGTACCTGCATCTGTAATAATAACTGTACTTGCTACAAAAGCATTTGCCGTAGCGACACAGCTTTGAGCATCTGTTACAGTTACGGTATAATTACCGGGATTTAGGTTGGGGGCTGTATCATTGTCAAGTGTGCCATCATGCGACCATTCATAGGTGTATGGGTCTGTACCGCCTGCGGTGGTCGTAGAAATTTGCCCGTCCATACTACCTTCACAACTCGCGTCTGCATCGATATTTGTGCCGAGCGTCAATAAGGCAGGTTCGGATAAAGTAGTGGAAGCAAAGGCATCACAGCCATTCGCATCGGTAATTGTAAGGCCATAAAATCCAACCGGTAAGTCGGTGATAATATCTGTCATTTGCCCATTCGTCCATGTGTATGTGAATGGTGGCGTACCTCCTGTCGGGACGCCTTCGAGACTACCGTTACTTTCACCAAAACAGGTTGGGTTAACTACATTATCCAAGAAAGCACCAAGTATCGTAGGTTGCTCTACTTCGGCAGAGGCAATGCCTTCGCAGCCGTTGGCATCGAATACGGTGACGGTGTATGTACCGGAAGATAAACCGCCAAGTGTCTGTGTACCTGCTACGGAAGTTGACCATTGGTAGGTGTAGGGTGCTGTACCGCCCATTGGCATGGCAGTGATACTACCGTCATCGCCGTTATTACAACTGACACTATCGGCTACGGCTACTACGGTGAGGTCGCCTATGGGTTGCCCAATGATGGCTTCTCCCGTAACGGCGCATCCCAAATCATCGGTAACGGTAACGACATAATTGCCGGGAGCAAGGTCTGTGATAGTAGCGGTTGTAGCATTATTAGACCATTCAAAGCTATACAAACCGCTACCACTGCCGGGGGTGGCGGTAGCTGTACCTGTGCTGTTTCCATCGCAGTCGGCATCCATTGATGCGATTTCTACTGTAGGAACAAACAGGGAAGTGCCTTGATAGGTGCGGCTGCAAACCATTCCGCCGTTATCTGTTACGGTAATAGAATAGGGTGTACCGGCAGGGTGATTGAAAATGGTGTATGTACCTCCTGCGGGAACTGTACCGCCCGGTCCGTCGCCCGTGACCGTGTAATTTGAGCCATCGAAATCGGGGTGTCCGCCGCTTAATTCAAATGTAATATCTACGCCGTTATTGGTGTTACAAATTTGGTCAATAACGACATCAATAGAATCCAAAAATGTAATGGCAATGGCTTGGTCGGGATTGGAGTCAAAACAATCTATCGTACCATTTACCCCGAAATCTACTCCGTATAAATCATCATCTACATCAAAACTATATACGGTAGTAACAAATATGGTGACGCCGGGAAGTATGGGTGTACCGTTGAAGTTGGTATTTACGCCGAGCGTACCTGTTTGTTCTACCCCTGCAATGTTGGGTGATTGTCCTAAGATACCTATAAAATTGGGGTCGTCGGGGAAATATACGCCGGAAGGCGGTTGACTAAAGACTGCATAACCAACACCGTTGTACATATCACCATCTACATTATCATCAAAAACACCACCCTCGAATGGACCCGAATAGTCACCATTGGATGTGATTTCTAAGACATCATCATAACAAATTGCTGTATTATTGACGGTGAATGTTCCTGCATCTACTGCGGGTTGTTCTATGGTGACTTCTCCCGTAACGGTACAACCTAAATTATCCGTAACAGTAAGTGTATATGTATCTGCTGATAAATCGGTAATAGTAGGCGTGGTAGCATTATTCGACCAATTGTAGGTAAAAGGCGGATTACTGCCATCGACGGTAGCAACTGCCGAACCATTGGGCGTTTGTCCGCAATTTCCATCTACGGAGGTAAAACTCACGGTAGGCGGTGCAATGGCATTGCCCGTAAAGGTACGACCACAACCTTGTCCGCCCTCATCACCTACAACGACGACATAGGGTGTACCCGCAGGGTGATTGGAGATAGTGTATGTACCATTCGGAGCAACTGTACCTGCCGGTCCATCACCTGTAATGGTGTAATTTGAACCATTGAAATCGGGATAGCCGCCACTTAATTCAAAGGAAATATCAACGGTGCCGTCGGCATTGCAAAATTGATTGATAACTGCACCGATAGAATCCAAAAAGGTAACGGCGAGGGCTTGGTCGGGATTGGAGTCGAAACAATCTATCGTACCATCTACACCGAAATCTACACCATACAAATCGTCGTCCACATCAAAACTATATACGGTTGTAAAGAACCATGTAGAGTTGGGTAGAATTGGTGTACCATTGAAGTTGGTACCGACACTGAGTTGGGCGGATTGTTCTGTGCCTGCGGTATTGGGCGATTGTCCTAAAAGACCGATAAAGTTAGGGTCATCGGGAAAATATACACCTGAAGGCGGTTGGCTGAATACGGCATATCCTACACCATTATACATATCGCCGTCCACATTATCCGTAGAGATACCGCCTTCAAAGCTGCCTGCATAATCGCCATTGGAGATGATTTCGAGGACATCATTATAACAAATTACGGTATTGTTGACGGAGAATGTACCGGCATCTGCCATACAGCCGCAGCCATTGAGGGTGACGGTTGCAAAATTTAATAAATCACAATCATTACCATCATTTGTAATGGAAAATGTATAATTACCATTTGAACCACCGGCGATATTGATAGGAGTACCTGTACCCGTTACAGTTTGTCCATCGGGTGTGGTGTAAGACCATGAGTAATCGGCTGTATTGTCAATAAGCGGATAACCGCCCGTAAGGTCAACTTGAATATTGCAATTATTTACGTTCACATTCGCGCTAAGTGGCGGATTCATATAGACAGTATATCCTTGGTCGGGGTCGAGTCCTGTACAATCTGTATCAAATGTACCGAAAGGACCAAGCCCAATAAGCGGCGCGATATAATATGTTACCCCTGAACCATCAGGTATTAATTCGATATTATCACCAAAAACAATCTGTCCCGGACCATTATTCCAAACACCAATATAGTTAGGGTCATCTGATTGGAATTGGTCATCAGGTGGTGGTCCGCCACCGGGTACAATGGTGACATTAAGCGGGTCGTCAAGTACCCAAACCGCCCATAATACATCAGGTAATCCTGCATCGAGGTCGGTAATTTCGTTCATGGTTTCGAGGATGTAAGGAGGATCTTCCGCGCAGAGTTCGATAGTAGTTGGTCCGACCACTTGTCCACCCGAACGTACACAAGGATCATCGCAAGTCACCTCTATCGTCTGAGATTCAGTGCCTGAGCAATTATCGCCATCATCCCATGAGTAAGTGATGGTGTAAGTGCCGGGAGCAAGACCGGAAGGGTCAAATGTAGCGCGTCCCGTGCCTGTATCTGTGATACCGTTACCCGTGAAAGTAGCAGTTCCGGTAGGTGCGCCAAAAGTGACGGTGAAACATTCTTGAGTATTATTATTGAGATTACCTGCGGCGAGCACATTGTCGGGGGCATCGTCGAGGGCGTAGTTGATGACTTCGTATTGGAAAAAGCCCGTTTGCATATTATCACACCAAACAAAAGAATAGGTAAGTGTGGGGTCGAGATATTCACCAAAGCCGACAAAATCAGAACTACCTTCTACCTGACCGAGATATGGACCGCCCATATTACCGGGTCCCCAGTAACCGAGTAAATCACCTGTACCATTTGGTCCATTGTAAATTTCGAGCGTATTTTGGAAAGGGGCAGAAGCATCTGTTGAAATTTCGATACCAAAAGCAGGAGTGATGAAACCATTGGGTTCAGGCTCATTTCCGGGTCTGGCGACGAGTTCAAGCGGCGGGTCATTACAATCTATAGTTGTAGGAAGTAAGTCTAAGCCACCGGGCGTATTTTGCAAGAAACTAACTGTACGACATTCGACGATAGAGCAGTCGGTACTTGCAACACCCCCCGTCTGATTCACGAAAATGTCGGTAGGTTGGTTAGAGAAATTGGTAATGAGAAAAACGTATACTTCGCCTATTTGTGCATCAGGAATATCAGCAACCTCTGTCGCTTGCGGATTGTAACTACAATCTACGCCGTCGCCATCTACACAACCGTCAAAACCGCTACAAGGAACACCATTGGGACAAACGCCGGAGAAAGGACAGAAAGTTTCTTCCGATTGGAAAGAACCGCAGTCGGATTGTGCGGATTGAAGATTGGGATAAGGACCATATACGATGAAATCAATATCCACATTATTGGAATTTGTCATGGTTATTTCTAAATAACCCGATTGACTGATTTGGAGGTAATACCAAGCCGGATTGGGTTGTGTACCCAAACAGCCGTATTGGTTACCCGATTCGGCTTGTGTATTGGTACTTGCCGGAAAAGATGCACCAAAATCTGAACAGAAAGGCTCCATTTGAGCGCAATTAGCGCCTTGTGCAGACAGTAATGCAGGAAAAAGAAGTATAGATGCAAAAAATATAGAAACGATGATTTTTTTCATGGAAGAACATTATTTATTCAAGTTGCGGACAACTTGAAAAAATCCAAAAAACATCCCGATAGTTATCGGGACCAATGGAGCATGTTTCATGCCCACACGTTATTGGAATTTGGTGCCTTGTCCCGATAGCTATCGGGTGGTACTTGATTTATATTTTAATTGCCTGCGGGTTTTTCGGCTCGAATTTCTTTCAGACGTTCTAAGTTAGCGCGATGTTTTTCGATAAGATATGGGTCCTGATTCGGGTCGGTTTCGAGATTGGTGATTTTTTGTTCTAATGCCTCAATATTAGCATCCAGATTTTTGTAAATATTAGGGCGTGCAACGCTACCAAAACGAGGTTGAGCCGTTACTTTAGCTTTTGAGGTTTGGTTGTTTTGAGTATTAGTTTCAGATTTCGTGACTCGTTGGTAAAGTGGTGTTACTTCCTTTTTGGTGGTGTGCATGATAACCGTTGACTGCGGTTGCTCTGTTGATTTGACTTCCTTAACTTGAGGTTGAATATTTGTATTTTTTTGTGCAAAAACATTAAGCGTCAATAAGCAAATTGCAAAGGTTAGCAAGGCGAAACGTTGTTGTATCATAATTATTTCAGAATAAAGTCTATTAATGATTAACGGTTAATAATTAATGGCTAATAAAGCAATTTTCGCGTAGCGAAAATCAAAATATTAATCATTAATCATTAATCATTAACCGTTATAAAAGTTTTTTATTACGTAATGCTATCCATGAAAAAAACAGGAATAGCGCATTTGCCAGATTAAATCCGGCGATTAGTAGAATGTTGCCAATTTGCGGAAGGGAAAAATACGCAGCTACACAAAGCAGATAAATAAATAAAGGATTAAACAAGCCCACCCATCGCGGATAACGAGTTTTCAGAGACAAGATTAATATCATCAAAGTCAGGGATAATGCAGCAAAACCAAATACCAACACCGCCCCCAACGGTTCGAAGTAAATCCGCAGATTTTCAATGTCTTGTCCATCCTTCAATGCCTGTGCAACGAATATTAAACTTCCATGATAACACACGCCCGCAAAAAACACCAAAACTACTACACCAAAGACCCCCCATGCCACATTTCCCCCCATCGGTTCGAGTGCATGACATACCATTCGATAGCCCGCCAAAGTCAGTGGAATTGTAAAAATACCCAAAAAATGCCCCCAAAGCAGCCCCTTGTAGGGGACTTCGGTAAGATAAGCATAGGACCTATCCAACAAATCCGCTCCCGGAATATACAACAACAATACATCTGCTGCCGCACCCATCATCGCACCCGCGATGCCAAGCATGAACAGGAAGTCCGTCATTTTTGTTGATTCAGTCATAGTAATTGGTGCGACAATGTTGAAATGCGACAATGTATCCAGCATACTATCGTCGTGATTCATTCATTGAGAAATTACAAATTCGCCGCAAAAATACGGTTTTAGAGGTATTTAATTTCTTAGTTTTGTCGTTTACATAAAAATTAACTCACGTTAAGAAGATGGATGTAAATTCTTGATGCTTCAAGATGTTGATTTACAGTGTTTTGTGTCATTTGAAATTCACTCATTCAAAATTCAAAATTAATAACAGGATGCGTTATATAATTTGTTTGTTTTCAATTATTTACTTGTTAATACATTTCACAGGTTGTGTGATGCAAGATCCGCATAAATACGTTGCACCCGGCTATTGGCGGGCAACTTTGAAATTGGTAGACAAGCAAGGTACAAAGGAATTTGTGCCACGCGATCGCAGCGAAAAATACCAAATTGACGAAGTGACAGACGGCGAATTGCCTTTCCTTTTTGAAGTGAAATATGAGGATGAAGACCGTTTTCACATTGACATCATCAATGGCGAAGAACGCATTCGTGTGAAGCCCGAAGACCTCATCGTAGGTAGAAATCCCTCAACAGGGCAAGACACTTTAATTATCCGTTTTCCGCATTACGAATCATACATCAAAGCCATCTACGAAGAGCGTGTCATGGAGGGGGAGTGGGTGGTCGAAACCCGCGAAAATTACCGCATTCCATTCGTGGCGAGACATGGTGAAAAATACCGTTTTACGACCCTTCGCAAAACACCTAAAATTGATGTAAACGGCGATTGGGCAGTCACTTTCTCAGAAGATGATGACCCGTATGCCGCCATTGGAGAATTTGAACAGGATGGTAATCATCTCGCAGGTACATTTCGTACAGAGACGGGCGATTTTCGTTTTTTGGAAGGCAGCATACAGGCAAATAAAATGTATCTTTCGTGCTTCGACGGCTCACATGCTTTTTTGTATGAAGCCAAAATTCTGGAAGATTCTACCATTATCGGTGCGTTTTGGTCGGGCAGTCACTACAAAACAACTTGGGCAGCCAAGCGTGACCCTGATTTTCAGTTGACCAGCCCTGAAGAATTGACTTATCTAAAAGAAGGTTATGACAAAGTGGAGTTTACCTTCCCCGACATCAATGGCAAATCCGTTTCGCTAGATGACCCCAAATACAAAGACAAGGTAAAAATTATCCAAATACTTGGTACTTGGTGTCCAAATTGCGCCGATGAAACCGCGTTTTTATCCGAATATTACAACAATCTCAAATCAGATGACTTAGCGATTATCGGCTTGGCATATGAAAAACACCGCGAGCCGGAAAAGGCAAAAGTTGCCATTGAACGCTTCATTGACCGCTTCGATGTGCAGTACGATGTACTCTTTGCCAATGGTTCTTCGTCCAAAAAAGAAGCCGCCGAAACGTTGCCAATGCTCAATGCCGTTATTTCGTATCCAACGATGATTTTTATTGATAAAAATGATAAAGTACGAAAAATCCACACAGGATTTGAAGGACCGGCAACGAGTCAATACAAGACATTTAAGCAGGAATTCGATATATTTGTAAAGAAATTAATGGATAATGGATAAGGTATAATGGATAATATTGAGTGTGTTTTCGCTCTGCGAATACTAAAATAATCATTGTCCATTATACGTTATCCATTATCCATTAATCATTATCCATTAAACATGAAGTCTTATTTAACCTATTGCGAAGACCAGAAAAACATCGCCTTAGAGATTGAGCGTAGTTTGCGTGGTGCGGGTGCGGAGTTTACGCATGATACGCGCGATGAAGAGGAACAGAACCGAGTAAAGCGGGAAATGCGTCTGACGCAAGACCCTGTTTTTTTGTTGGTGAGTGATGATTTTTTGAAATCTCAACAGTGTATGCGTGGGGCATTGGCGTTTATCAAGGATATGGGGATTACGCGCAATATTCGCCCGATAATTACAGACGGTAATGTCAATCAGCCGGATACGTATGTAGAATATTGGCAAAATAAATATCAGGAACTTCGCGTACAAAAACACGATATTCCGCAGCATGAACAGGAAGCCTATAATTGGCAAGTGATGATTATGCGGCGAATTTCTAATGAAGTCGCGCCCTTCTTAGAGGAAGTCAACAAACGAAATCCGGTGACTTATGAGGCATTTCAAGCGGATAATTTCCGTGCTTTCTATGCCGCACATGGACGCGAACCGGACGAACCTCAAGGTTTAATTACCGAAAATGACGAATCATCTGTTGATGAAATTACTACTGAAATAGAAGAAGAAAAAAGTAGTATGATACCGCCTGTTATTCCGGCAGTCTTACCATTTTCTAAAATGAAAGATGATAATGTGGGTATTGTAGAGGATGGATTGGAAACTGAATTGGAGCAAACGGAAGACTTGGTAGGAGACGTTGTTAATGAGGAAATTATAGTAGAAAAGGAGCCTGAATTAGACTTATTTGATGAGTCTACGGATGATTTGATTGAAGAAGAAATTGTAACGGAGGATGAATTGAAGGTGTTTTCTGATGAAGTTAATGAGTCACCTGTAGAAGATATTTTTGAAGAAGAAATTACTACAGAAGATGAATTGAAAACTGAGATACCCGAAGAAACGGAAACGATTACATTTGCCCATAAAAATAATACGTCTGAAATAGAAGTTGATGGTCTGGAAGAAGATGAAATCACTTGGGCGGACGCACACGCAGCAGAGGCGGTTGAAAATTACGACGTAGCCAGAATACATTATGAAGCCCTGCTTGAGAAAACGCCTTATCATGCAGATGGACATTACCGTTACGGTTTGCTTTTGTTGAATCAATTTAATGAGAAAGACGCAGCGATTGAGCAATTTGAAGAGGCAGTAGAACAGAAAAATAAATTTACCGAAGCATGGTTGGAGTTGGCACATTTAGCTGAGAAAGAAGAGGATTATTTATTGACAAAAAGTTATTATGAAAAAATAGTCAGCTATGAAGATGACAATGCCGAAGCGCATTATCGTCTTGGGAATGTGGTGGCAAGATACTTCGACGACCAACCACAACAAGCCGCCGAACATTACCAAAAAGCCATAGAACTCGACCCCGACCATAATGATGCGCGTTACGAATATGCGACCCTGTTGGGCGCGCATTTCGCTGCTGACGAGGAAGCTCGCGAACAACTCGAAGCCGTCATTGCCAACGACCCTGAACATCCGTTTGCCTACTATGATTTGGCAGTGATTAATCGCAAAGCAGGCCGAAAAACGAGAGCTTACAAGCAATACAAACGTGCGACCGAAATCAACTCCATGTTTAAAACGGATAAAAACGATCAACTTTTCAAAAAACCGAAAAAGAAGAAAAAGAAGACGGATTGCAGTAAAAAAGCCAATCCGAAAAAATACAAAGAACTCATCGAAAAACACGAAGTTGCTCCGATTAGTGGTGTGCAAACCGAACAAATTGAAACCCCATCAACGCCTCAATATACTGTCCTCATCACAGGTGGAACTTCGGGCATCGGTAAGGCTACAGCGGAGTTATTTGCCCGAAACGGACACCGCGTTATCGTAACGGGTAGGAGAGGGGATAGGCTCGAAAATTTGAAAGAAGACCTTGAAAATCAATATAATACAGACGTCAAAATACTCTTGTTTGATGTACGCGACCACCAAGCCGTCACTGCTGCCGCCAACCAACTCACCGACGAATGGCAAGACATCGACATCCTCATCAATAATGCAGGACTCGCACTCGGACGCAGTTCTATCCATGAAGGCAATCTCGAAGATTGGGAAACGATGATTGATACTAATGTGAAAGGCTTGCTCTACATGACGCGCGCTATCGCGCCGCGTATGGCAGAGCGTGGCAGAGGGCATATCGTCAATATTAGTTCGATTTCAGGCAAGGAAGTTTATCCCGGTGGCGCGGTTTATTGTGCAACCAAACACGCCGTGGATGCCATCACACGAGGCGCACGTATGGATTTGGTAAAGCATGGAATTCGGGTGAGTTCTATCTCACCGGGGCATGTGCTGACGGAGTTTGCGGATGTACGCTACAAGGGCGACCAAGACCGCGTGGAGGAAGGCTATGCCGGCTTCGACCCGCTTAAGGCAGATGACATCGCAGATGTGGTGTATTACGTGGCTACCCGCCCGGAAAGTGTGAATATTCAGGATGTGTATATGTTTTCTAAACAGCAGGCTTCGGCGATGGTGGTGGATAGGAGTGGGAAGGCGTAACACGGGCTTCCAGCCCGTTTAGGATAAATGGTTGAGCATCAATTGCCTAACTTGTTCTTCGACTTTTGACACATCCTCTAAAGTCATCCCCTCCGTCTCAATCGGCGCATCAAAATAACAATCCACCACACCCGGTGATAAGTCCATTTTTTTACGCGGATTATTCAACTTACCCGGATGCGCGAGCGTGAGGACAAGTAATGGTTTCTGCGTTTCGATAGCAAGGCGAAAAGCCCCTTCATAAAATTTTTGTAACGGCTCATCCGTTTGATTACGAGTCCCTTCCGGCGCGATAAATACCGAAAAGTCCTCTACCAAAGCCTGTTTCATATTTTCAAAACTCTCCTTGCGCGAATCAGCATTTTTACGGTCAACAATAACACAAAACCATTTCACGATATAGCCAAACAAAGGCAGTTTCGTCAATTCTTTTTTTGCTAAAAATTTAAACAAAAGCGGCGCAGCAATTGCGCAACACAAAATATCCACCATCGCCTGATGGTTCGCTACCAGTACATAATTTTGCTGACTATCAATGAGTTCACGCCCATGCACACGCAGACGTATAAGCATCAAACCCAAGACAATACGCGACACCACCTTATGACTACACCATATCAACGGACGTATCGACCGTTTGCCCAATACAATAAAAAAGAGTAAATAAAACGGAAAGAAAATAGCAACGGTCAGGAAGAAAAACGTTGCCCCGAAAATAAACCAGAGTTTACGCATAAACAAACTCAAGTGCAAGTACAAGTTCAAGTACAAATCAGAAAATTTGGCGAAGCCAAATAAAAAATTTGAACTTGAACTTGCGCTTGAACTTGTACTTTAACAGAGTACTTCCTCTTCCTTCGCAATCGTCAACTGCTCTGCATTATCCTTCAAAGTTGCACTCCAAGCCAATGTTTTCGGCAACTCATATTTGTAATAAAATTTAAGCGAAAGTATCTTGCCTTCCAACATTTTCAGGCGGTCACCTTGCGGATTTTCGGTTAGGAGGGCACGCTTGGCGGCGTTGGCTTGTTTGAGCCATTGCCATGCCATGATATTTGTGCTGAATAACTCCATATAAAGATTCGCATCAGCGAGGAAACCCTCTGTATCACCTTGCATCGCCATTCCGACGAGATGTTGTGTTACTTCTTGAAGGTTTTGTCCTTCTTGCATCAGACGCTTGGCATAAGGCTTCAATTCGTCATAATTCATCGCTTCCTGAACCTCTTTTTGAATTTGTGCAGCCAACAACATCAAAGCTTTTCCATTCGATGCCGTCACCTTTCTACCCAACAAATCCATCGACTGAATCCCCGTTGTACCTTCATATAAAGGACAAATGCGGATATCACGATACAATTGCTCCAATGGAAAATCCTTACAGAAACCATAACCACCAAATATCTGCAAACCATTACTCACAGCTCTTGCGCCATCTTCCGAAGGATAAGTCTTCGCAATTGGCGTCAGCAATTCGAGCAGTAAATCTAAATCTTCTTTTTCTTCCTCGTTATCAGATATTTGTAGACGGTCGTGTAGCATTGTACATTCCATGAGTAAACTCAAAGAACCTTCCATAATCGCCTTTTGCAACATCAACATACGACGCACATCGGCATGTTCGATAATCAAACTTTGCGGCTTGTTCAGGTCGCGATTGGTAATTCTACGTCCTTGTGGACGTTCGTTTGCATACTGCAATGACGCATAATATGCAGCCGAAGCAATAGAAGCCCCTGTCAAACCCACACTGATACGCGCTCCATTCATCATCTGAAACATATGACGCAAACCACGATTTTCAGTACCTACGAGCCAGCCGTGACAATCATCTTTTTCGCCCATAATCAAGTGCGAAGTCGCATAACCACATTGTCCCATTTTGCTGAATGCACCCGCCGTTGTTACGTCATTTGGTGTCAAACTACCATCGTCGCTCACACGATGTTTTGGTACAATAAATAGCGAAATACCCTTCGACCCCGCAGGCGCACCCTCAATGCGTGCGAGCATTAGGTGAACCACATTTTCCACACCCGAATAATCACCCGAAGAGATGAAAATCTTTTGCCCTTTGATGCGGTACGAACCATCATCCATCAGTTTCGCAGAAGTTGTCAAATCTGACAATGAACTCCCTGCTTGTGGCTCAGTCAATGCCATTGTGCCTTGCCAATCTCCCGAAAACATTTTCGGAATATATTTTTCTTGCTGCTCCTTAGTACCAAATGAATAAATCAACTTAGCTGCGCCACCGGTTAATCCCGTATAACCAATCATTGAATTATTCGCCGCACCCATCAAAAAATTCACGGCATTGAAGAGCGAAGAAGGCATCTGCATACCCCCCAATTCTGTAGGTGCGGCTGCACCAATCCAACCTCCTTCTCCGGCAGCCTTCATAAACTTGTTGATGATCGGATGCACCTGAATTGTGCCGTCCTTATACTTACTTCCATAACGGTCAACCTCCTCAAAATAAGGGAATAACATGCTGTCTGCCAATTGTTTAGCGGCATCAAGCATCATGTCCGAAGTTTCACGCGTATACTCTGCATACTGCGGATTCGTTGCCAATGAGGTCGTATCATGCACTTCGTACATCAGGAAGCGCAAGTTGTCCATAGAGAAATATTTATCTGCCATAATATTCGTGACGGCTATTTTGTAGAGCCTGTGTTTGATTAAAAAATTGACTAAGTATAATAGACTTTATTTAGAAAAGTTTTCAGAAGTGTACTTTTTCTAATGCGAAATTAGGAAAGTTTATATAAAAATGCAATGCACGCATTGTATTTTTATAAAGAATCTATATTGGTTTGATGTTAAATGAAAAATAAATAAGGGCATGTATGGATTTTTTTATTGAAAAATCCAAACATGCCCTTCTATTTTGTAGTGAATTGAGATTATTCGCTTGGCAGCTTTCGAGCCTTCTTTTGCAAGTTAATCGCTTCTTCTTTTTTGTAAGAATGATTTTGTTTAATGTATGTCGCTAAAGCCGCTTTAAATTTCTGAATATCGCCTTTCTTTAGGTAGCTCAACACCATGTACCACTCACCTTGCTCTGCGATTAATGCATCACTCTTTGCGAGACGGTCAAAGGTTTGTAGTGCTTTTTCGTATTGATTAGTTTCGAGTTCAGAGATGCCTTTAGTACGAAGCAGATTGTAATAATTTTTATCGGTCTCTGGCAGATTATCGAGAAAATCAGGCAGTACATTTAATACTTCATTGTAGTTTTTTTGTTTGAAATGCTTTTCAATGTCTTGAAGCGTAACCTCTGTTGAGCCCATTTCGGTGATAGAAAGAGACTCATGTGTACTTACGGAGGCGTACAAATTCTCAGGCTGAATGGTATTATTTTGATTGAGGAGGAAATAACCTGCAATGAGCAGCAAGACACTCGCAGCCGCCGCATAAGCCCATCGCAATGAGCGTATTTTAGCGGGTTGCTTTGATACATCAAGTTCAGCTTCAGCATTTTTTTTCGCTGCTTTTAGCTTCGTTTGAAATGATTTGACTTCCTCACTTTCTACATAAGCCTCTAAGGTTTTCTGCTTGTCGTTATCTAATTGATAGTCAGGTATTTCATCGTTGAAATGACTATACAATTCACGATGCACCTGTACCTCTTTTAAAAGGTCGGGTGAGGTCTGGAGTTGTCGCTCAAAATCATTGAGGACTTCCCCACTTAATTCACCTTTTAGGTAGCTCTCTATGAGTCCGTACGATTGTATGTCAGACATACGTATAAATTTAATAGTTAGAGAAATTTGGTTGCTTAATTAGTTAAGTTTGTGTGTCGAAAATGTTTTAGTGCATCGTTAATTAACCGATTCTAAAACCATAGCGCTGGTCTTTCTTTATAAGGTCAATTAAACTTTTTTTGCATTTAAAAATACGCTGCGCTACAACATTTTCGCTAGAGTAACCCAATTCTTTCATAATGACTTTTGCGGGTGTTTTTTTGAGATGCAGTGCCAATACTTTTTGACAATTTTCCGAGATTTTTTGAAAATTGTCTTCATAAATATCCCAGCGTTCTTGCCAAAGTGACATATCGGCGATGTCCTCTTTACCTTTAAGTTCCATGTAGTCGGTTTTTATTACCCGTTCTCGCGTATTTTTTTGAAATTGTTTTTTCCATTGATTACGACAAGCTGTAATTAAGTATGCCTGAAAATTACTGCTCATATTAATAGAAGTTTTTTGGAGACGCACAAAAAATGAGGTGAGACAGATATTAAATATACCTTCGGCATCCTCTGCGGTGCCGCCGTCTTTGATAATAATACGTTTTATCTGTGGAAGAAATTCGCTGTAAATATTTTCCAATACTTTAGAGTTGCCTGATTTAATACCATCAAGGTAATATTGATTTTCGTATTTTTGCATTGTATTGCTTCAAAAAGTAAGTTATTCCGTAAAGTTGCCGTTTATTCCTATTGTGTTGACTGTGAGGTGTGAGGGTTATTTTTTTGTATTTTGTTTTGCAACTGTAACTCAAAGATACTTCATCGGGCGAGGAAAAAAAAATAAGAGTGTGGGGTAATAATTTCTTAACTATATGGACTACCTTGTGAAAAGCATTATTTGTATGACGAAATGACCTAAGCAAAGAGAAATAAATAACTCAGACCAAGCTACTGTATCTTTTTCCGTTATGCTTCATCATTTTCTCGTTACGTAGCCCTGCTATGCGCCTCAAAAATGATTTTGCCTAACAAAAAAATATTTCGCATCTTGGTCTAATTTATTTATTTCTCTTTACTAAGCAAATTCATGTATTTGAAAAAAAACGTAAAAAAGTGGGTAATAATTTCATACAAAGCTGAACTACCTCTACGAACAACAACATAATTCAATTAATTGAAATTTCTTAATCTTTAACCACCCAAAAATCACTTTATATTTACTTAACTCAAGTTGCGAGTTACCGAGTTACGAGTTATGAGTGAGCTGAAAACACATGGAAAAACAATTTTATTATTCAAATACCTCAAAATGTTGTTTTTAGCAATACTGTATAACGCGTAACCCGCAACCCGCAACCCGAATTACTTATTAATTCTAAAAATTTTTTTATTATGAAAAACAAGATGTATTTAAACGTAGCTATTACTTTTCTATTTGCTTGCCTGATGGCAAGTACTTCTTTCGCCCAATTAACTTCCAATGATGGTAATGTTCACCTTCGAGATCAAAGCCTATTTGGTGATAATGCTTCAGCACTTTTTTGGAATAGTAATAATAGCAATAGTAGTCAGTTAATCTTCCAAGATAAAGAAGGAGACAGGTTTGGAAAAGTACTTGGTTCTCAAAGTGGTCTCTATTTCGGGCTTACTGATGGGGATAACAACTGGACATTTTTTACCAAGAAAGATGAGTTTTCTGCGTTTAGAATCGATAACGTTGAGAAAATGCGAATCCTTGTGAATGGCAAAGTAGGTATCGGTACAAGTGCTCCTGTAGCCAAATTACATGTGACAGGATCTGTAAGATCTTCTAACGGAAACGATATCAGTGAGTATCTGGAAATCAACCATGGTGGTTGGAACTCAAATATCAGCCATTTCGGAGATGGGGCAATACGTTTTAGACTCAATGGAGAGACCAAAATGGTATTGAACGCTGACGGTAATTTAGGCATTGGCACAGACACACCTGATAACAAACTTGACGTAAAAGGCACTATCCGCGCAGAAGAAGTCAAAGTAGAACTCGGCTGGAGTGATTATGTATTCTACGATGATTACCAATTGCCTACATTGGAAGAAGAAGAAGAACATATCGAAGAGAATGGTCACTTGCTCGGCTTTGAATCAGAAGAAGATATGGCAGGCGAGATTCAGTTAGGTGATGTTTCTAAGAGACAGCAAGCTAAAATTGAGGAAATCATGCTCCATCTAATCGAATTGAAGAAACAAAACGACGAATTAAAAGAAGAAATTGAGACTTTGAAGAAAGAGAACGATGAATTGGAAAAAGAAATGGAAGTTTTGGAGACTAAGGTGGAAAAATAGTAGGATAATTTTGTTTACTACACACAATCAAACTTGTGTTATTAACCCCACACAAGTTTGTTAGCCACAAAAAAGTCATCCTAAAGCATACACGCCGGGCTTAACTTCAAGTTTTTCAATGTACATACCGTTTTCACAAAGTGGAAGAACTGCTTTGCAGGAGAGGTATGTCCATTTCAAAACGTCCGGTTATTTTAACCTCGAAGCAATACGATGACTTTTTAAAAACTAATTTCAGTATTCGGAATCTAATTCCTAACCCCTCAATAACCCCTATATTAACTCATTATCGCAGGATAACCTTATTATCATAATATAAGACGGGTTATTGAGCGATGTGATAGTGCGGCAAAAACAATGATTAATTAAACTAAACTAATAACCTTAATTAATAATACCTCCACGCACTAATTTACGCCATTCAAGGCGATAGTTAATACGCAATTACTAAGATGACTTTGGTCATCAAGTTCGATTCTATTCGGAGCATTTATTTCATAAAATAAAAACAGGTTGATACATATGTCTCTGTCAATTCCTTTGAATTGACAGAATGGCATAGCTATGTCCGAATGGAACGAGTAACACATTATTCGAGTTGCGAATTACAGGTTTCGAGTTTTTGAATATAATAATATGTATTGATGAATAAACTCTTTAGTGGGTTGATTATCAAATGTATATAAGTTATTCGTGACTCGCCCACTCTTAACTTTTAAAAATTAGACAAAATGAAAAATATATTATTTACTAAGCTGTTACTGCTGGTAATGAGTGTGTGTCTTTTAGCACAGTCTCAGGAAGAAGCAGAACACAGAGGTTCTTGCGGACATATACATGCACGTAATGAACTATATAAAAAGAATCCTCAAGCCAAACAACAGGCTAAAATGGCACAAAAAGCCTTTTCAGCCCGCTTGAAAGAAAAGCTGACTACAGGTAGTACGTCCACGCTCAAATCCGGTACTACCTGTACCAAAAGGATTCCGGTTGTCTTTCACGTCATCTATGGAGATTGTGGAGATGGAAATATTGATAAAAGTAGAATAGATGATGCTATAACACAATTGAATGATGATTTTGGAGGGGATAATGCTAATAATACCCTGCCCTATTTTAATAGAGTCGGGAGTCTGGATGTAGATTTCTTTTTAGCGCAAAAAGACCCTAATGGAAACCCTACTACAGGTGTTACTCGAACCGAATCTGATTTGACCTATGCAGGAGTAGGTTTCGGTCCCGAATTAAGAGACATCATCATGTGGCCCCGCGATACATTTCTCAATGTATATGTGGTGAATCAAATTAATTCGGTTGGTAGTTCAGGTGTAGCTATTTATCCCGAAGATGCAGAAGGACTTGAAGGTTGGGACGGCATAGCGATGGCAGACTGGGCAGTAGGACCGCTTCCGGGAGAAGACCGTGAACATTACAACACGATTATATCGCATGAAGTTGGTCACTGGCTGGGACTACGGCATATCTGGGGTGGTGACAACAGTGTAGGAGCAACTTCAAACTGCGGAGAGGATGATTTCGACCATCTCGAAGCTGCTCAGGCAGTCTATAATCCTACAGTGGCGGACATAACTTGCCAAGACACAAACGGTCTTCTTGATGTATTCAATGATACGCCTAATACGAAGGGTAATAGTACCTTTAAAGAAGGTGATTTTTGTCCCGAAGTAGGCGGTGTGAATACTTGTGAAGACTATGACTATGATACGAATAATGACGGCATACTTGACGCAGAAGACGACGACATGCTGGAAAACATCATGGATTACACCAGATGTGCCACTATGTTTAGCAAAGGGCAGGTGAATTATATGTATTCTGTCTTAGAAGATGATATTGCAGAAAGAAATCAAATTCCGATAAATGCCGTAACTGCTACTATGCCGGATGACGAGCCATATGTAGTATTTCAAGAAGCTACTTTAAACGAAAGTAAAGCTGATAATGGTGCTATTGTAAATACCCTTAATATTGATTTGGTGGATGTCAATTTTAAATCGACTATTAACACAAATAATCTTGTAGAAGGAACACATTATGACCTCGTTCGACCTGTCGGATATAACAGCAGTAATTTGCAAGTGAATGTCGTCAAGTCGTCGGCAATGCCATCAAATACAGCTACCTTACAGATGAGTTCTACATCAATACACACCGATGATATTGAGTTTGGCATTATTTTCCGAAACTGGATTTTCGATACAGATGTCGATGAAGAGAATCGCAGTAAAGTCATCAGAGTTGATTTTATAGAGACAGGTGAGCCTGTTCGCAATA
>JAHDEO010000586.1 GCA_020628725.1 Saprospiraceae bacterium | reverse complement strand
GCCGCTATCTAATTGACCAACAGACATTTGATTATTCTGAAGAGCTTGTGTCCTGACATGCTTTCCTTGTGTATCATAAAGCGTAACTATCGCAGGAGATGCGTTTTCCAAACTAAAGTTGATGACATCATTAGCAGGATTTGGGAAAATCGTAAACGCATTTTGATAAACCGGAGTGGTCGCTACGACAAAGTCGGAATAGTAGTAAGCACCTCTGAGTGAGAGTTGCCATTCCTCCGAATAAGTATTCCAAAAATAGCGCGTAAAGTCGGTCAATTTATGCTTGAAGTAAGTATCGGCAAAAGGCACCAATAAATCGTCGTAGGTATAGGAATTGTCATAATTGAAATCGTATTGATAGAGGTTTGTCCAGCCATTTCCGCCTGCACTCCACACATAATAAGTGTACCCTATCCTATTTCCATTGGTATCGTAGATATACTCAATTCTGAAGTTATTTTGCCACTGCTGATATTCTTCATCCCAGTATTGATTGATGTAATTTATCAAGTTGTTATCGGCGTTATATATGGATTCGCGTCTGCTATCATTCATCCATTCCTCAGATGCTTCATCCCATTCTGATACGACGACTAATGTGTTGTTATTATTGGCGTCGTAGGTGTATTCGTATCTGTTTTTGGGTTTCCACTCGGCGGCAAGTACATCCCAATAATCACGCAAGGTCAATAAGAGATTTCCGGCAGCATCGTAGGTGTAATCATATTGGTATTGTTCTATCCATTCGTTTATATCAGTTCCCCAGTAGTAACTCTTGGAATAAGTTCTTACTTGATTTTCATCGTAAGTGTATTCGTTTTTGGTGCCGTTTATCCATGTTTGACCGGCTATATTCCAACCGGATTCCATGTCCATGATTCGATTATTATTGGCATCATACAAAAACTCTTCTCTGGTGTCGTATATCCATTGTGCGGTGGCTTCATTCCAATTGTAGACATCAAAACGTTTGAGGTTTTCATTCGCATCATAAGCGTATGACCTTTTTGATGCATATTCCCATTCCATCGTATAAGCATCATAAGTTTCGAGTACGGTGGAATCTAAGCGTTGCCTATCCGTTTCCCGGAGTTCGATGGCTGATTGTTGGGCATTTACGGCAAGTGTGCCTATAAGTAGGTTAATGAGTAAAAATAATCGTATCATTTTTGGATAATTTTGGTGATAAAAAAAAATTAACCCAATAAAAATAGAGAAAACAAACGCACGAAAAAAGTATGATTTTCAGGAGTTTGTCGGAGATTTTTTTGTTTTCTACACTTAGAAATGCTTTTTGATTAATTTTTTAATAATTCATAATGAATGACTTGTGTTATTTTTCATAAAACAAGCAAATAAAACCTGTCGTTTTATTACAAAAAAAGCCCACTCTAATGAGCAGGCTTTTCTTGATAATATTTCTAAAAATAGCGTCTTTATTTTACGATAAACTTCCCGCCAAATATTTCTCCCTCATGAAATAATTCATAAAAATATACACCGCTATTCAAATGTTTGACAGAGATTTGATTGTTTTGGAGGCTTTGTGTGTTCATATATTTGCCTTGTGCGTCATAGAGTTTGATATTGGCAAAAGTGGGGTTTTTGATATCAAAATTAATAACACCATTGGTGGGATTGGGGAAGATACGAAGTTGCGGTAGGGCAGCATTTTCAATATTTGTCAGTAAGGATGAGTAATAATAATCACTTCTTCCACCGATATCATTCCATTCTTCCAAGTCTTGATTCCATCCACTGTACTCCTCATATACGCGCTGGTGGCGATACTGTTCGATAGTACCATCCACTATCAAGTCATCATATTGGTAATCATTATTGTAGGTGAAATTTCCTTGAGAATAGTTGACCCACTCATTACCAATATTGCGCTCATTTGTGCGAGTTACCAAGTTTTGTACATCATCATAAAGATAATAGTCTCTATCGAAAGGCGACCAAATCTCATCTACCGGATTCCATAAATAAATAGTATAGGTAAGTAGCCTCCCTTCGTCGTCACGGTCATAAGCGGTCCTTGCAATCAAGTCCCCCGATTGGTCATATAACTTGTATTGAAAAGTATTAATGAGGTAATCTTGAGCATCATATTCGTATTCAAGTTCATAATTATCACGCCATTCTTGAAGTGAGATAAACCATGTTGCCCAAATCATTTGAGTTACACGCCCTTCTGTGTAAGAATATGTATATCGTTCAAAATTCGTCCAATCGCCATTGTCATTCATGCGAAGAAAAAGAATTTCGATTAGATTATCATCTTCATCATAAGTGTATTCTATGCGCGAGAATGCTTCCCATTCGGGCAACGAATCGTGTCGAAAAAATTTGTTTTGAGCAATGAGTAGTTCGTCATTGTTAAACGTGAATTCACGTTTTTGACTAAGTTGCCAAACACCATCGCTAAATTGTTGAGAAATGATAGAATCTAATCGTTGTTTTTCTGCCGAAGGAGGCGTTTTAAGCTGTTTCGTCGAGAGTTCAAATGGCAAGAACAGCTTGTGGTTATCTGGTGAATTTAAGGTAGTTTGGGCAAGGAGGGTGAATGATGTAAGATTGATAATTAAAATTAGAAGTGACTTTGTCATTTTCGGAAAAGATTTGGTGATGTTCAAATATACGTTTCAACAAGTGAACGTCATTTAACAGAAAATATTTTTCTCAGAAAGAATTTTCAATTCTGAATAGATTCATAATCAACGTATTTAAGTAAAAAAGCCCACTCTAATGAGCAGGCTTTTCTTGAAAATATTTCTAAAAATAGCGTCTTTATTTTACGATAAACTTCCCGCCAAACATTTCTCCCTCATGAAATAATTCATAAAAATATACACCGCTATCCAAATGCTTGACAGAGATTTGATTGTTTTGGAGGCTTTGTGCGCCGACGTATTTTCCTTGTGCGTCATAGACTTTGACATTAGCAACAGTAGGATTTTTGAAATCGAAAGTAAGTACATCCGCAACAGGATTTGGAAATGCATTTAAGTTAGTTTGCTGAGGATTTTCAATATCTGTGAGGATGGATGAGTAGTAATACGTTCCTCGCCTAGAAAGTGCCCAATCTAGCGTAGCTGCGCTCCAAAAATAAAATTCTTCACTCAATAATTTGTGCCGATACCAAATTTCAGAGTCTTCTACAATCAATTCTTCGTAGGAATAATTATTGTCATAAGTGAATTCTTCTCTTGCCATATTTGCCCAAATAAAAGCATCATCAGGTCGGAAGGTAGTAACAACTGATAGATTCTGTGAGGTATCATATTCATAATCAAATGCGATAAATGGTTCCCAAGAATTGGTATCAAAATCCCAAACCTCGTATTGAAAATAGGATAGCGTACCGTCAGCATTATAGGAATAAGTAAATAAGCCTGTGTCGTTCCATTCTTGATTTGATTCAGACCACGATGCTCTCGTAATCGTCAGCAAAAGTCCTTCGGGAGAATAAGAATATTCATTTCGATAAGTTATTGACCACTCTTGTGTGTCATTGTCCAATTGGTAGGCTAATATCACAAGTAATTTTCCATCTGCATCACGAGTGTGGTCATACCTACGATAATTCTCCCATAAACCGTCTGCCCCCATTTCTGCCCATGTGTAAGATGTTAGATAACCATTTTCGTCGTAGGTATACTCGGATAGTTCGTCATCTACCCACATATTGATAGATGCATCCCAATCGTATTCTTTGAGCGTTGTCAAAAGTTCGTTTGCATCAAATGTGTATTCATTTTTTCTATCATAATTCCATTCAGAGCTACTTGAGTCATAAGTTTCACGGATAAAAGAATCCAAGCGTTGCTTTTCACCTTGCCTTAATTGTA
>JAHDEO010000585.1 GCA_020628725.1 Saprospiraceae bacterium | reverse complement strand
TGTAGCGGAAACTTTAGTTGCCGCGAAAAAAATAATTAACTCAAGTTGCGGATAAACCGCCAACTTGAGCAAATTCCAAATTCCAAGCACCAAATTCCAATGAAATATTATCGGAACACGTCAAAATTGGAATTTGGGATTTGTTTTTTGGAATTTTTCAAGTTGTCCACAACTTGAACTAATTATGCGGCAACTGAAGTTTCCGCTATGCAGTAGTATTTATGGTAGCCGTAAAGGATAAACTTTTTGCACTGGTCAAGTCGCTCACGAAAGCAGAAAAAGCGCATTTTTCGAAATATGCCCGTCTGAGTTCTGTGAAGGAAAAGCCCGATTATTTGAGGTTGTTTGAGTATCTTGATAAGCAGGAATTGTATGATGAAGAAGCCTTGAAAATACATTTTGAAGGAGAGAAATTGCTGCTACATTTTTCCAGAAAAAAAAATCAGCTCATTACAAAAATTACGGAGAGTCTTGGGGTGTTGTATGAGACGCGCACACCGGAAACGGATTTGCGTCGTCAAATGAATCAGTTGCCTGTTTTGTACGAAAAAGCGATTCATGAAAAGACGCTTTTGAAGGAATTAGAAGTCCGAATAAGAGCCATCAAAAAAATGGCAAAAAAGCATGAGCAATTCCATATTTTGATGGAATTATTTAATTGGGAAAAACGGGTACTTGTCAATCAAGATAAAAAAACGAGAGAAGAAGAAACCCAAACCCTCATCGCCGAACAAGAACGCTTGCGCCACACCTTAAATGTAGAACTCAACCTACGGAATCTTCATTCAGAAGCCTTTCTGCTGATTAATAAAGATATTAATTTAGAAATTCCGGCAAATCGTGAACGGTTTGAAAAATTAATGGAATATCCTTTGACAATCAACGAAACAGAAGACTTGTCAAGTAGAGCAAAAAAACATTTTTATTTTCTAAAAAGCAGCTACCATCGCATTCATCAGGAACTTGAACTGGCGTATGAATATGCGCGTTTGCTGATTGATATTTTTGAAGAAGAAGAAAAAAGACAGGGTTTTGTTGACACGGTCAGATACAAAAATCAATTGTGTTACTACATGTTGACCTGTAGCCACGCCGGAAAGTATGAAAATTTTCCACATATTATTGCCAAAATCCGAGGCATGTATGACGCTAAGGAGGAGGATGTTTTATTACTGAATACAATGAGTTTTTTGGGCTTGAGATATTACCTCAATACCTTGCAATTTGAAGAGGCGGCAGAACTTGCCGATGACGTAGATATGCATTGGGAAGCCCTTGTGAAAGTGACACCCAAACGGCGACAATTGGCATATTGTTATAACATGTCGGTGGCATATTGGCTGTCGGGAAATTTGGAAAAGGCGGTGACTTGGCTCAGTCGTATTTTGAATTTTGAAGATGTAAAGACAGGGCAAAGAATTGTACTATTTGCAAGGCTTATACAATTACCGATTTACTATGATTTTGGCGATGAAAATTTGGATAATCGCTTGGAATCTACCCGTCGTGTACTTGCCAAACGCAAGCAGTTGGGCGATTTTGAGTCGATGGTCATTAGGTTTTTCCGTAAGTTGATTCGTACTGTTGAACGCGATAAGAAAAAAGCCCTTTTTCAAAAATTTCATACCGACCTCAAGGAATTTAACAGGGATAGCACGCCCAATCCGCACGGCTGGGGAGAGTTGATACTTTGGTGCGAGAAGCATATATAAGTAAATTCCAAAATCCAAGCACCAAATACCAATTTTTAAGCGTTTCATTGTTGGATTTTGGAATTTTAAATACGTTGTCTAAGCACTTCATACAACATCATTCCCGCTGCTACAGAGACATTATACGAGTCCGTTTTTCCTTTTTGAGGAATGATAAATCGCTCAGATTTTCTCAATATCGAATGACTCACGCCTTCATCTTCCGAACCCAATATAATCGCCGTTGGCGCAGTCAAATCCAGTTCATGCAACATCTTCTCTCCCTTCAAATCACTTGCAAACACCTGAATACCTGATAATTGCAAAAACTCAACTGCATTATTCAAACTATCCTCTCGGCACACGGGCAAGTGCGCCAAAGCCCCTGCCGAAGTTTTCAAGGCATCTGCATTGATACGCGCCGCACCTTTGCGTGGAATCACGAGCGCGTGTGCGCCTGCACACTCGGCAGTACGCGCGATAGCTCCAAAATTTCGTACGTCCGTCACGCCATCCAAGACCACAATTAAAGGCGCATCTTCACGCTCATACAGCATCGGCACCAAATCCTCCAATTTGTAATACGGAATCACCGACAACAAACCAATAATGCCTTGGTGGTTGCCCTTCGTCCATTTTTGAAGACGCTCTTTGGGGGCATATTGAAGCGGAATATCGTATTCTTTGCACAGCGCACGTACCTCCTTTTCAAATTCGCCGCGCGTGCCGCGTTGCAACAACACTTTATCCAATTCGCGCCCCGCACGTATCGCATCCAAGACAGGATGACGACCATATATTAGTTCTTCTTTCATTTTATTGACGAGTTCATGGGGTGACGAGTTGATGAATTGACGTTAAGATTTTTGCGAAGCAAAAAATAGCATCATTCAAAATTCAAAATTTACTCATTCAAAATTATTTTCAACCCATCATAAGCCAATTGTACATTCTTTGGTAATTCATCGTTAATGTCTTCGTGTTTGCCTAAAAGGTGGCTCATGTGGATGAAATAAGTTTGTTCGGGTTGAAATTCTTCGACCAGCGCAAGTGCTTGTTCGAGTGTGAGATGTGAATGATGTTCCTTCTTTCGTAATGCACTTAATACCAACGTTTTCGTACCGTATATTTTTTCTTTTTCTTTTTGGGAAATGGTTTTTACATCCGTCAAATACGTAAAATCTCCAAGTCGAAATCCCAAAATGGGCAATTCGCCATGCATGATATTTATTGGCTCAATTTCGATGCCTTCTATGGTAAATTTTTCATTCGAAGGAATGGTATTGAGTTGAATCAAAGGCGCGCCCGGATAAAACGGCGGCGTAAAAACATATTGATACTCACGCTTCAATGCTTCTTGCACCTGCTCGGTAGCGTAGACCTGCATATCCTTTCTAAATCGAAAATTGAACGGACGTACGTCGTCCAATCCGGCAATGTGGTCTTTATGTTCGTGGGTAAAAAGAACAGCATCTACACAAAATGTATCCAAATCGTGATGTACCTGTTCACGCAACATCTGTTGTCGAAAATCCGGTCCGCTATCAATGACGATGATTTTGTCTTTTGCCTCAATCATCACTGATGTACGCAATCGCTTATCACGCGAATCAGACGATTGACACACCTCACATTTACAGCCAATCACGGGAATCCCTTGCGACGTCCCTGTTCCCAGAAAAGTTACTTTCATTCTTCAACGGTAGACGATGGACTATCAACAGTAGACTGTTCTTCTCTCTCATCTCTCGCCTCAAGTCTCTCGTCTAAAACCTTCTTTTTCAGTTTCTTATAAAATTCAAGAGGCTTCTCGGTGAGTTTTTCTTCGTCTACTTCTATATTTGCCATCACATCCAACAGGCTGTTTATTCGTGCCTCAGTATCGAAAAATTTATTAATCACAATCACATTTTTAGTCTCCACGATACAATATCCTGACTTAAAATTGCCTTTAGCATAGCGGATAGTGTATTCCAATTCCTCAAAAATATTTTCGATTTTTTTTAGTGTGTATGTTGTATATTTGAACATTTTTTAAAATTAGTCAGTAGTCCATAGACCATAGTCGATAGGTGGTCGCTACGGCTTTTTACATTTTCAAAGGTAAGTTTAATTTTAGAATTATTAAAAACGTAGCACGGTGCTTCCAGCCCGTGCCTTGCGTATGTGGCACGGGCTGGAA
>JAHDEO010000050.1:20917-23498 GCA_020628725.1 Saprospiraceae bacterium | reverse complement strand
TCCACAATCAATACATCCACCAATTGATAGAAATTCACGAAGTCATTCACCGCGTTATTTTTCAATGATTCAATGAATTGATTCGTAAATTTTTCGGAAGAGACATATAATATGGCTTTCTCCGGATGCTTGGTTTTCACATCATTGCCAATAGCATGTGCGAGGTGTGTTTTACCCAAACCTACTTTACCGAAAATAAACAAAGGATTGAACGCCGTACCACCCGGCTTTTTCGCTACTGCGACACCCGCAGAACGCGCCAAGCGATTACAATCACCTTCGATATAATTCTCAAATAAATAGGTAGGATTCAACTGGGCATCAATCTTCATCTTTTTGATGCCCGGTATCACAAAGGGGTTTTTAATTGCCTGTTTGGGGAGTGAAATTTTATTATCCTGCGGACTCACAGCCGACCCCTGACGGGCTTTCTGCGCGATACCGCTTTTTTTCATCATAATTTGGTATTCCAAACGTGCCTTTTCGCCCAGCTCTTGGCGTAGTGCATTTCGCAATAGCGACACGTAATTTTCCTCTAACCACTCGTAGAAAAATTTATTAGGTACGAGAATAGTGAGTACATTTTCATGGATACCAACGGCTTGAATCGGCTCAAACCATGTCTTAAAACTCTGTGCATTGACCTGTTTGCGGATAGTGTCGAGACAGTTCTGCCAGACTGTGTGATGGTCAATCATTACTTTAGTCATACATCATTTGGAAAATGGGTTAAACAAATAGCAAGTGTGGGTTTCGTGATTAGTGATTGGTTAAATAGTGATTAGTTTACTTTTCGTCACTAATTAATTATCAAATAATTACATCACACATACTGTATTTCTCATTGGCAGAAATTGTTGTGAATGATGACTGGTGGTTAGTGATTGGTTGTACAGAACATAAATTTTGCGAAGCAAAATCAACCAATTACTAGTCACTAATCACGATTCACTAATTCACTACGACAAATCACACATTTACGTCTTTTATTTCTTTCAAAATACACATCCAGTCTACCGAGGACAATGCCTGCCCAGCCTGCTTGTGTAATATGGACCTCTTCGTTATCCAGATTGGGGCGCGTGTCGGGTGCGTCCATAAATGTGTGCGTATGACCACCTATAATCAGGTCGATGTGGCGTGTGTTTTCTGCCAATAACACATCGCTCACTTTGGGTTTGCCTGACGACGGCGCATCGTATTGATAACCGAGATGCGACAGACATATCACGTAGTCGCACTGCTCGTCTTGTTTTAATAGGGCGGCATATTGGGTCGCTTTTTCGATTGGGTCGAGGTAACGGGTATTACCATAAAGCGAGAGTGGCACGAGTCCTTCTAACTCAATCCCCAAGCCAAAAACACCGATTTTCAGACCACCTTTTCGGAAGATTTGATAGGGTTTTACCTTATCGTGCATGATGGTGTCCGAAAAATCATAATTGGAGTTAATCAGGCTAAAATTGGCGTGGGGGAGTTGTTTGTGCAATCCCTCTAAACCGGCATCGAAATCGTGGTTGCCGAGTGTAGTAGCATCATACTGCATTTCACTCATCAATTTAAATTCAATTTCGCCGCCGAAGTAATTAAAATAGGGCGTTCCTTGAAAAATGTCACCTGCATCGAGTAGTAATACGTTGTCCTCTTCGCTTCGGATTTTTTCAATCAACCGGGCGCGACGGGCTGCTCCGCCAAGCCCCTGCAATTTACCGCCATCCATTGGAAACGGCTCTATGCGACTATGTACATCATTCGTATGAAGTATTGTGAGTTTAATTAATTCGGGTTTGACAAATGACATCAACGGAAAAGTTCCGACTCCTGTTAAGAGTGCTGCACTACTTGCAGTCTTGAGAAACTTTCGCCTGTTTTGTTTCATGTCAAACAAAATAATTTAAACTGTATTAAAAATTAAAAAAAATTATAATTCTTAATTTTTCTGTAAATTTAATTGAATGGTGTACCCCTGAGAGAAGTGATGGAGGAAACTTCAAGTTGAATAGATTGCTGCTTGATGAATCATAGTATGGGTCATTTCAATCAGGGAAACGAAAGTAGAGATTATTTTTGAAAAAAGATAGTTTCACAAAGAATTTTTTTTGCATTTAAAAAAGACTAATGTAAGTTTGAGGCGAAATTTTAACATTAGATAAATTGCTGTTTTTCAGTGTTTAAAAAATATAAATAAACACAATTAATTGCTGCAAGTGTTGAAAAATCGTGCGCTGGCATCCTTACTATTTTGTAAGAAAATGTAAAACCTTAATTTTCAGCAATTTAGTGTTTTTCACAAGGTTTGTAGACTTATTAACATTATTGAAATTAAAATGTAAGAATTTTTTGAAAATTTCGGGTGCGAATTTTCGTTGATAAATAGAAAAGGTTTTTAATTCGGTTAAATTTTAAATTTAGTGTTTTTTGTATATTTAATGCAAAATAAAATTTGGCACTTTTTTGCTGTCACTTTATCAATGCGACAATGCTGAAATGCGTCAATGCGATAATATGAATGAGTGAATTTTGAATGAGCGAATGAGTGAATTGTAATGCCACAATGCGATAATGATGCAATGCGTTAATG
>JAHDEO010000050.1:0-20817 GCA_020628725.1 Saprospiraceae bacterium | reverse complement strand
GCATTGTCGCATTACAGCATTGTCGCATTACAAATTCATTCATTCAAAATTCACTCATTCACTCATTAAGCCTTATCTTTGCAAATGGATTTTTTGAAAAAACTATTCGCCGGACTTTTTCGTAAGCAGCCACCTCAACTGATTGCGCTGACTGCCCCATCCGGCGCAGGTAAGACGACGATTGCACGACATTTGCTGAAGACCTTTGATGAATTGGAGTTTTCGATTTCGGCAACGACACGCGAAAAACGGGCGCATGAGGTAGACGGCAGAGATTATTATTTTTTGACAAAAGAGGAGTTTGAACAAAAAATCGCTAATGATGAGTTTGTGGAATGGGAGGAAGTATACGAAGGGCAATTTTATGGTACACTCAAGAGCGAGATTGCACGTATACGTGCGGCAAACAAATTTGTGATTTTTGATATTGATGTGAAAGGTGCAACCAGTATCAAGCGTGTGTATGGCGATGAAGCGATGGTCGTTTTCATCAAACCACCTTCGCCGGAGATTTTATTTGAGCGACTCCGCAAACGTAAAACGGAGACTGCCGCCAGCCTCGAAAAACGCATCAATCGCGCTCGCCGCGAATTGACTTATGAAGATAAATTTGACCGCGTACTCATCAATGATGACCTTGAGACGGCTCTTAAAGATGCCGAAAAACTCATCCGAAAGGTCTTGAAGATATGAGAGGTCAGAACATTTTATTGTCAGAAGTCAGACCCGCTTTGCTGTCAGATATTTGTTGGTAGCGATGTAGAGAAAATTCATGATTTTTCTCTACGTTATCTATATTTATCTGACTTCCGACAGTGAAACGTTCTGATATCTGACCTCTTGGAAATTTGACCAAGAATCATTAACTTCGTAACATGGAAACAATCACAACGAATGGGGTGAAAATCAGTGCAGAGGTTGCCTACCAACCACAGGCAAAGGAATTTTCAGATAGCGAACCCCGAAATATTTTCGCATATCGCATCACGATTCAAAATCTTAATTCTTTTGATGTGCAGTTGTTACGCAGGCATTGGCATATCGTCAATGGCTTGGGCGCACACCGTGAGGTCGAAGGTCCGGGCGTGATTGGTGAGCAACCGATTATACATCCGCATGGCTCGCATCGTTATGTTTCTTACTGTCCATTGCTGACTGACATTGGTAAAATGTACGGTACTTTCCTGATGAAAAATGTCGAAGATGGTTCTTATTTCCAAGTCGAAATTCCTGAATTTTTGATGATGTTGCCACAGAATGCAAATTAGTCAATAGTTGGTGGTCGATAGTCCATAGTTGGACGCGAGTGTTTATTTCGCTGCGCGAAATCTTTTCTTTATTCTTAATTCAAAAAATCATGGCAGACCAAAATTCATATTCCGAGGCAAATATCAAGGAGTGGGTATGGTATGAAGCTATTCGTAAAAGACCGGGTATGTACATCGGTTCTCTTAATAACAAGGGATTCGTTAGAAGTTTTGAAGGCTTTTTAGCTGATAATTTTCAACAGTATCAATCAAGTTATGTTTTAATTGAATTTCAAGATGAAAATTTCATGAAATTACGATTTGAAAATAACCGGAATAAAATTTCAGATGATTGGGCGGTTACAAGAGAGGGTTCTCTTCATCCTTTTGAGTTTGAAACTCAAATCCTTAATGCGCTGTCTCGGCATTTTTCTGTTCAATTTTATGATAAAAACGGAGATGAAATTCTACATCAAAAATTTGAAAAAGGCGTTCTCAAAGAAGGCAAAATAGAAGGAAGGGAATTAGAGGCTCATACTTTTGAAGTTCGCTTTCAACTTGACGAAGAAATATGGAATGATAAATTTGAATGGAATCAGAATTACCTAATCAATGAAATTAAGACATTCGCTTATTTGCACAAAGACCGAAAGTTTGAAATTCTCTACAGTGTAGATGATCAGCCATGCAGGGTAATTTATCATTTCAAAAATGGACTAAAAGACAGGATTGATATTGAAATATTAAATGGCGTAGGGGGGAGTTATTTTAATACTGCGTTTACAGATAAAATCGGTGATTTTTCTTTAGAGGTGGCTTTTGCATTTAGAAATTACTCAGTAGATGAGACATTTTTAAAATCTTACGTAAACGATTATTACACCCATGAAAACGGTAGTCACGTTGATGGATTGCTCAAAGGGCTGACGTATGGCGTGATGAAGTATTTCCAAAAACATGACCTCACACAAGAATACAAGATTTCTGAGAAAGGCATGAAGGAACATCTGGTCGCTGCATTGAATATTAGAATGGATGAGCCGATCTTTAGCGGTTGTGTGAGAAACAAACTCGCAAACTCTGAAATCATTGAGCCGATAGCTGATTATGTAGCGGATTTATTATTCAAGAAAATTGAAGCGGACGAAGAAGCTACGCAGCAATTAATTCGGAAGTTTAAAATCTATTGAATAGACTAATTTACACCAACAGGCACACCAATAAAATAACGATATTCCAAACGTAACATCTGCTGCTTGACCAATAAATCAATCAACTTCAAGCGTCCGTTGATGTATTTTTCTTGTCGTTTATTGATGAGAAAAACTGAACTTTCGCCGAATCGGAATTTTTCATTCTCACCTTCCAATAGACGGAGATAATTCGCCACATTTTCTTGCTGAATATTGATTTGGTCGTTGGTAATCGCGATTTGGCGAAGGCTGTTTTCGGCTTTATTGAGGAGTTCGTTGCGTTTATTCTCTAAGTCAAGTGCGATTTCTTGTAGGGCAATTTCTCCGCGTTGCACATCTGCACGCTCGCTACGCATGGGTATGGGCATCGAAAATGCCACGCCCCATTTCGCCTCGGCGGGTGTGTAATTAATCAATCGCCCTTCATCTGCCGTTGCTAACAAGGGATTGTATTTAGCTTTAAGTTTGGGTTTGAGTTTTTCGCGTTTGAGGCGGAGTTCGACTTCTTTTATGGACATTTTATTGATTTTTTCGAGTAAAATAGGTTGGTTTTCAGCGATTTGTAAAGTGTCAAATTCCGGTAAATCTTGTACTAATAATTCTTCATAATTTTGCGGTAAAATATTCGGACGCAACTCAACAGGCGCATTTTCATACCATAAAAAATTCTCTACCGTAAATTTTGCTTTCGTCAAATTCGATAAATTATACTGCCAAAGTGTGATGGCATCCTGCCGAATAATTTGCGCTTCGAGTGTGTCAATCGCCGCCTTTTCTCCACTCAAATAAGAATTTTTGGTATTCTCGAAATACGCACGGGCGAGTTCGATATTTTCCTCAAAAATCAGCTGAAATGCCTCATATCGTTGCCAATCCAAATACGCCAAAGACGCATAATACACCAATTCATTGAGCATAATTTGGCGTTGATTTTCAGACATTTCGGCAAATATTTCGGCTTGTTCGAGTTGGGTGCGGCGTTCATTGACCCAAAGCCCTTGCAGTAGATTAACTTCGATACCAAGATTGACCAAACCGTATTTATCCGTTTTATTTTGAGGGTTCAAAAAATCGCCTTTTCCAAATTCGTAACCGCCGGTCACGTCCAAGCCCATGCGTGTAGGAATTTGAAATTTGGTTTGAAAAATATTGTAATATTGTTTGTCGTCAAAATCTTTCCGACTCCAATCCGCCATAATTTCGGGGTCGAGATTGCCGCGAGCTGCGAGCCGTTCTGCCTCCGCCAAGTCCAATTTTAAATCTGCCTGACGAGCTATCGGATGAGATTCGAGGATGTAAGCAATGTATTCATCGTAGGTGAGTGTGTCGGTATTTATTTGTGCGAAAGCATTTGAATACCAATTTATTAAAAAGAAAAAAATCCACCATGTCTTATGTTGTAATTGCTTCATTTTTGTTCGTAATAACGTAAAACGATTTTGTAAATCGTTCCTGCGAAATGTGTGCAATACACGGGCTGGAAGCACCGTGCTACGTTGTATGATTAACAAGATGAATGTTTTCCAGCGTCTTGCCGTGCGGCGTGGGTTTGTTTTGTTTATCCACATTGACAAATACGATATTATCTATTTTTATAATCGTTTGTTTGGTAAAAACATTTCGCACTTCACAAGAAAAAGTAATCGAAGTATGCCCTATCTTTCTAAATGCCAAACCAATCTCAATCACATCTCCTTGCTTTGCCGAACTTACAAAATTAATCTCGGACATATACTTCGTGACCACTTCGCGCGAGTCCAATTTCGTCATGGCATAAATCCCCGCTTCTTCGTCTATCCAACGCAAAAGCGCACCGCCGAATAGCGTGTTTCGAGCATTGAGATCGCCGGGTTTGATGAGTTTTCGTGTGTAAAATTTCATGTTAGTCGAGTTACGGGTTACGGGTTGTCTGGGGTTATCCATTTGTTTTTTACGTATTCTATGAATTTATTGATTCTTTTTCCTAATGAGTCATATTCTTCTATAAGTTGCTGTGCATCTTCGGCTAAATCAGGGTATAGTTGTTCAATTTTTTTGAGATGATTAATAGTTTCATCATTGCTTGAATGTGAATAAATCAAAAAGCGGATAAAGTCATTTTTATACTGTTTACGACCATAGCCTTCGACTATATTGGAGTTGATGGAATCAGCTGACCTTCTGATTTGACTGCCTAATTCGTAAGTCTCATGTTTGGGTAATCGAAATGAAAAACGATGAACCCTAATGAACAAATCAAATGATACTTTATAAACATCCAGTTCTTTGTAAGTTTTCGCCATAATGGAATCGGTTAAAATTTTCAATCAAAAATCACAATTCAAAAGTAAGAAATTAACCCGTAACCCGTAACCCGTAACCCGTAACTCGTAACCCGTAACCCGTAACCCGTAACCCGTAACTCGCAACCCGTAACTCGCTCACTTTACCGACTTCAGAGGTGCTTTTAGTTTCACATCTTCTTCCCTTTTCTCTTTTTCAAGATTATAAAAATCGGGTGGAAAGCCATTGAGTTGTCGCCACAGTTCGTACCAAATTGGGACATCATTCAGCAAGATAAATGCCTGTGAACCAGTGCCTACCCGAAGTTCTTCAGGCCAATCTTTGCGGTCATTTTCATCTGGAACAATCAAGACGCGGTAGTAACCATTATCACTAATAAAGCGGTCAATCGCAAATATTTTCCCCGAGAAAATACCCGTAGAAGATTCGGGCCAACCACTAATCACAATGGCGGGCCAGCCGTCGAAACGCAGCCGTACCTGTTCGGCAGTATCGAGTAAGGGTGTGTCTTGCGGCTTGAGATAGACCTCTACGGCAAGGTCGTATTCGGCGGGCATAATCGTTGCGACATCCGCGCCTTCTTTGATGATTTCGCCGATGCCTTTTTTGATAGTTTTCGTGATGTAGCCCGACTGTGGGGCGGTGATGTAATAAAACTGTTGGCGTTGGCTGTAATTGCTTAGTTGATTTTGAAGTTTGGAAGTAGCGGCGACGCTTTCGAGCCTTGCCGATACTGCTGATTGACGGTCAGAGCGCGATTTGGCGAGTTTGTCGGCATACTCTTGTTGTGCCGTGGAGAGTTCGATGAAGAGGTTGGTGAGTTCATTGCGGCTGTTGAGCAATTTATTTTCTTGTATCGTTACTTTCGCGTTGGTTTGTTGGCGTTTGAGGTCTTTTTCTTGTAATTCAGATAATGTTTTTAATCCTTTTTCGTGCAGTTGTTGGATGCGGTCGTATTGGTTTTCAGCGATTTGTAAATTTGTTTTAAAATTAATCAAATCAATACTATCCATAGCAATTTTGTTACGCGCTTGCTGGATTTTGTTGTTGATTTGCTCGCGTTTCAGCCCTAATGTCAGTTCTAATGCCTCGTATTGTCGGTCGAGAGCTTTGATTTTATCACCATAAGAATTGATGCTTTGAGACTTGGCGTTGACTTGCTCCGAAGTTCGCGCAACGAGTTGAGGGTCAAAGTATTCGCTCTTGATTTCGGAAATAAATGCAATCGTGTCACCGCTTTCTACAAAATCCCCTTCGCGTACATGCCACTCATCCAATCGCCCGGAAATGACGGATTGTATCGCCTGCGGACGTTGAGCGGGTAGGCGCGTGGTGACGTAGCCCTTCGCATTGATATTCTGCGTCCACGGAAGGAACATACACAAAAATATCCCGACCAAAGAGCATACCGTCAGTATGAGCGACAGCCTTCGTATGCGACTCTTTTTCAATACCTTGAAAGCCCGTAATTCCTCTACGGGAACGTATTGTGTAATACTATTTTCGGAAATATTGAGCATATTTATTAATTCGTTAACTCGTTGATTCGTGATTCGTAGGAAGCCTACTCGTCGGACGTTTTTGAAACGTAAGACGAGAACGATTTGCAAAATCGTTTTACGTTTTTCCTAAATCAATCGTTTGCGATGTTTTTTCTTTCCAATAATCAAAATCTGATACGACTATGAGCGTCCACGGACGCTGCGAGTCCGTTAGGTAGTCGATGATTCGTTTTTTCTCCTCATTATCAATGAATTGTAAAGGGTCTTCCATGATAAGTAATTTTGGATTGTTGATGATAATACGTGCGATGAGCAACTTTTGAATCATACTTCGCGGCAAGGTCCGCCCACCACTATCCACGATACCATTCAATCCTTGCGGACGATGAATGAAGTATTTATTGAGTTGGAGTAAATCCATAATTTCCGAAATACTGCGGTCAGAAATGTCTCTGCCCATTGTGATATTTTCGCGGAAAGTGCCTTCAAAAAGTTGATTCGTGGGAAAGGCTACGCCGATATTTTTGTGGAGTTGTTGGCGTTCGTAATTGTCGAATGGCAAGCCATTGAAATACAACACGCCGTCATCTACCTTGTGTATGCCCGCGAGTATGCGTAGCAAAACCGTTTTGCCCGTACCCGATGCCCCCGTCAGCATGACTCTTGATGATTTGGGAATTTCAAATGATAAATTTTCAAAAACGGGTTGGAGGTCGTCGGGAAAGCTGAACGTGATACCGTCCGCTTTGACACTGATACCGCCCGGCGAGGTAATTTGTGCTGTACCGCCGTGCGAATCCAATTTGAGGTCGGTTACGTAGCCGATTTTTTCGAGTGCTGTGAGTACGTCGTAAATGGTATCGAGTAGCGTAATAATTTTCTCCACCGAACTAATCACAAGAATGATAATAATCTCTGCGGCGACAAATTGACCGATATTCATACGCTCATTGAAGACCAAATATCCGCCCAATAAGAGCAAGGAAGCCGCCAGCAAAACCCTGAACCCGATAAAGTATTTGAACTGACCGATAAGTACCTGAAAATGTGACTCCCTTGAAGTGATATAATTGAGGACGATGTCGTCTGTTTTGGTCAAATGCAGATTGGAATCAGTATTGACTTTGAAGCTGCGATTGACTCGTGCGACTTCTTCGAGCCAATGCGCGAGTTGGTATTTGTATTTGCTTTCTTTGAGGCTCGTGGTCAGCCCATCGGGACCGGTAATCCGAATAATCAGCCACAAGACAAACACCAATACAAAAGCTAAAATAATGAAGTACGGACTGTAAATCGACAACAGCACCAAACCAAATACAATCTGAAATGCTGCCAATGAGAAATCAATCAGAACTTTGGGTAATCCTTTCTGAATCGTGAGTGTGTCAAAAAAGCGATTGACGAGTTCGGGAGCGTGTATTTTATCAAGTTCGAGGAATTTTATGCGGGGGATTCGGTAGGCAAATTCAAAGCCGGAACGGGCGAAGAGGTCTTGCTGAATATTCTCTACCACACGCAGTTGCAGCACCCGCAAAATACCCGTTATCGCAATCCCAATCAAGACAAAACCCACCAAAACCAACCACCCGGAAGTAATCTCTCCCGTCTGCAAATAATTGACAATCGCCTGTATGCCGAGTGGCAAAGTCAGGTTGACCAAACCAATAAAAATTGCATAAGCGTATATCTGTCGCAACTCAAACTTATATGGCTTGAGCAAACTCCAAAATCGCTGAATCGGCGTTATTGTCATAGGTTTCGCTTTATTTTAGCTACTTAACAGTTGTGATGATGACTTGTTTTGGTTTCATGTTTTTTGTTGTCACAAATTTAATGTGTCAAAAAACGATTTTACAAATCGTTTTCCTTGTAGTATATGACGATTTGCAAAATCGTTTTACGTTCTTTTACGGGCAAAAAAAGCCCCCGCAACCGAAGCTGCAGGAGCTTTACCCTGTAAAACTATTTCTTTTTTCGTACCAAACTCAATTGCTTGTTCGCATTGCTTTTTTACTTTCTTTAACAAGTTGTTCGGAGTTTTGCAAACTGCGTTTGGAAGCTGCTATGTGCTTTTTAGTTTCTTGTAAAACTCTTTCGTATATACTGTATAGCGATGCTTGCCCAAAAGATTGATTTAAATTATCACATTCAGATTCTATGGTATATTTACTGTTCATATCACACTATTTTTGTGATGAAAAGGACAGGTAACCTCTGTTACCCGTCCTGCTGAAGCACTCATAAATTACGTAAATCTATGTCCCAGACCTACGTTGTATTGTAAACAAAAAAACATAATAATCTCTCGGAAAAGTGCGTGGCAGAGAACCGCCAAACAAAAATCAAATTAATCAAGCCTATGAGAACTACTATTTCTAATTACTGAAAATTTAAGAACAAAAGAATATCGGAGTGGTTCTCGCCACGCATCGCTAAAAATACATACTAAAATGCTCTTGCCGCTATCTGTGGGGTGCGATAGCGTTCTTTATATTTTCGTAAATATCTTTGTACATCGTCGAATGTTTTACGCCAGAGTTCAGTTGGGTTTTCAGCGGTGTTGGTCAATACTATATCTTGCCCCGCTACGCCCAGTTTTACGACTGCTTTGTAGGTAGAATTGGAGTTGCCCTCTTCACTCAAATAAACTTCAGCATATAGTAGGTGCTGGAACTTATCCTTCGCCCGATTGATTCTGTCTTTAATGAATCCGGCATATCTCTGGGGAAGGTTGGTGTTGTTTCTTACTAAAATTTTCATAAGCAAAATGTTTTTAAAATAATAGTAAAACTATCTTATTTAATTGTGTTGCTATTTAAACGCATGGCTTTGTAAAAGGTTTAGATTAGGAGTAATTTTTTTAGTTTTTCTCAGTTTTACAAAATCCATTAAGAATTATTCACTATTCAAAGTTAGACTTTATGAAGATAGCAAAGAATGACAGGTATTATCATTTGGTATGATGTGCGTCATTGTTCTTATGAATATCCGTTCTTAGTTCTTCAATATCAATAAAGGAACATCCGTGTAGAAAGCCGTTTTATAAGTTGTACTGGTGTTAAAATAATTCATCCAGAAAATTACGATAATGATGAATCAGGCAGACCATATCGGCGTTGATTTTGCGTGAATACTCCATAATCGCCGTGTAAATATCGGGTCTTTAGGCATTGATGTAGATGAAGGGACATTCTTGAAGTATTTGACGGATACAAAACTCACCCCACACGTCAAAATGCAGGGCGAGCGAATCATCCTATGCAAGTATCTTAATTAACTACATCATTCACTTCTAAGGTCTGCGTGACCAATTCAGCGAGATATTTGAACATCAGGTCATCGTCTTTGCCCGCTTGGTTTTCCACTTGTACTTCTATGGTAATCCATTTGTCGCTGTGCAATTCCGTGTGGGTATATACGAAATGACCGTCCGGTAAATCAGCGTACATCACATCTTCATTCGTGATAAGCTCTACAGAAACCTTTGTCGGGTCAAATTTATCCAAGACAAGTTTCATCATAGTGCTTCTTGTCGCTTGCATATTCTCCCCAACTGCATTGTAGGCATAGGCTATGATTTGTGTATTTCCGTCGGACGTTTTTAGGAAAACACCGTCGTTGCTGTCGCTCTCTTTTACTTCCGTAAACATATCTGCCGGATAGTCGAAGCAAAACTGAAAGTCTGCATTGCAGTAGGTTTCGGTATTTAGCGGTGTAGTTTCTTCGAGTGATTTTTCCGAATTGATATTAGATACCAACAGGGCTTTTGCCGGAGGTTGAGCGTATGATGATAGCGACAACAATAGCATCGCTATGGTGGACAATTTAAAAACTTTAGATAATTTCATATTATTTAAATTTGTAGTGTGAAATTTAAAATTTTGAACAAATAAAGCTTGATTAATTTTTCAATATTAGTAAAGGAATATCCGTGTAAAAAGCTGTTTTGTATGTCGAGCTGGTGTAAAATAATTCGTCTAAAAAATTACGATAATGATGAATCAGGCAGACCATATCGGCGTTGATTTTGCGCGAATGTTCCATGATTGCTGTGTAAATATCGAGTCTTTTAATTTTGTGAAATTCGTACCTATCCTGACCGAAATGCTCATTCAAGAGCAGTTTGAAAGGTACGGCTGTGGTGCTGTTTTCTATATGGAGAACGGTGAGTTTTGCACCCGTTTTTCTCAATAAAATTTTCAATGTATCAAGGGCTTCTATGCTGCTGAAAAAATTACCATCCGCAGCAAATAAAATCCTTTTAATCGGCTGATATTCGCTGTTTTCGGGTACGACTATCATGGGTGTTTCCGTGTATTTTATGGCATTGACCGTATTGCTGCCAAAGAAAATCTCCTTCAAACCACTCGCCCCCTTTGTCCCCATAATAATGAGGTTGGCATCCGTTTTCTGTGCTTCACTTGCAATGGTTTCGGCATTATGACCTTTGCGTACATTGCCTGTAATTCGTCCGCCGCCAAGTGTGTTGACTCTTGCACTTTCTTCGTTGATATGCTGCTGTGCTTGTTCTACGATACTCTGTTCGATTTGCTGTATCAAGGCTGAGGTGCGTGGCAATTCGTAGGTGTGCAACAGGTGAATATCCGCTTGCAGTAGCTTGGATAATTGCGTGGCGTAGGTCAACGCAGTTTGAGCCGTAGGGGAAAAATCAGTGGGCAGCAGTATTTTTTTCATAGTCATATGGTTTGTGCGATTTCAATGTCAGCTTCAACCGCAAATTCAATTATAAGTTTAATATGTAAGTTTATCAAAGATAAATTAAAAAACTGAGTTTGAAGTTGCGGTTGAAGTTGGACTTGCAGTTGCGCTTACCAATGCGAACAAGAGTAAGTCTTTATCTCTTCCGCCATATCATGCCCAAGTTCGATACTTCTATCTAAATCGGCACATGCAGATACTTTGTCGTATATCGTCAAGAAAGCTATGGCGCGGTTGTAATAGGCTTCGGCGTGCTCGTCGTCCAGTTGAATCGCTTTGGAGTAATCTTCGATAGCTCGCTGCGGCATTCCGAAAAGTAGGTAGAGATTACCCCTGTTTTTCCGCAAATCGGCATTGTCAGGAAATTCATCAATCACTTGGTCCAAATCCGCTAATGCACCCGTAAAATCGCCCAACATTTTCTTGGTCAATCCTCTATTCAAGAACGCCTCCATATATGCGCTACCCTGCAAATCAATCACCGCATTATAATCTTCTATTGCTGCTTCTTTTTCACCGATTTGCTTGTGCAGAATGGCTCTTTCAAAGTAGGCTTTTGTGAGGTCGCTTTGCAGTTCGATAGCTCTGTCGAGATACTTTTTTGACTTATCGTAATTGCCGCGACTGCGCTCTGCTTGTCCCAAATTGTACCATGCAATCGCAAAATCCGGCTCAAAAACGACTGCCTTGGAAAATGCGGCTACTGCTGCTTCCACATTGCCTTGTTTTTTCAATATCATTCCCTTCAAATCGTAGGCGAGTGCCGAGTTGGGAAATTTTCGTGTCGCAATTTCGAGCGCATCAAGGGCTTCGTTTAAATTGTCTGTTTCGATATTTTGCAAAGCGTATTCGATGTAGTCGATTTCGTAGTTTTTGAGTTCGTCGGCAGCAATTTTTCGGTCTAATGCCTCGTAGTAATCATTGAGTTTTTTCGTTTTGCCCAGTGGTTGCACATATCTTTCCGGCTCTACGGATAGTACATTCAGTAAAGCTCCATTCCCCTCATAACCATAAATGCTCGGCGCGTAAGGATTGATACTTTCTGCCATTTGTACGTCCAATTTAGCTTCTGTATCCATACCCGTCATCTTCTTAAATTTAGCTCTCAACATCAGGGCTTCTGCCGAAGCAGGCTCCTGTGCTACTGCGCTTTCGAGTTTGAAAAGAGTACCTTCGTAATCCATTGTTCTGAGCTGTCGATCGGCTTCTTGGAGTAGTGGTTGTATGGTTGTTATTTTATTTTCTACTGTAAAAGTTCTGCTTGTTTCGAGGTGGTTCATTCTTTGTGTTTGTGCAAATGTATTAGCACTCAAAAGAACGGTGAATATAATTACTATGTAATGTCTCATAATTAATTTGTTTAATGGTGAAAAAATATATTTGTCTCCTAACCTCTCACTAACACTCCCCGACTATGTTTTTTGATAATTTGCTTGATTTTGTTGATTTGTGCTTTACTTGCCCACGAAAGGTTGATGTTTTTGAAGCGTATAATTCCCTTTTTCCTTTTCGCTATGACCACCTCTGCACTATGGAGTAAATTTAATGCACAGAAATTTGCTTTGAATAAAGCAGCGTCATTTTTATGAATGTCAAAGTATTTTATTTTACTTTTACAAAAATTTATAAAATACCGCGAATCAGGAAAATACAAGCCCATTCTCAATTTCTCTCCTTTTCGTCTCAATTCAAATAAAGTCGGTCTTTGTACGAATTCAAAAATCAAAAGTGCCACTAAAAAGGATATGGACGCGACTTGAACGATATTCCTTATACCGTCGGAGACTAATTCAGGCTGAATCATCAGAAGTATGGCAAAGCCAACGATAACCAAAACGATTCTTCTGACAATCAGGTAGTTCCTGAACCAAGTGGCGTTGGTGATGATTATTTTTTCCATAACAACAAGGTTTAAAAAAAGCCGCCTCAAAACATGGGGCGGCTTTAAGTCAAAGAATCAATTAAATGTGTAAACTCTAATCCTTCGCTTGAGGTGTGTCACCCCTTTTTCGGAATGACGGTTCGACCAAAAATCAAGTGTACGTATGAAATCTTATGGGAATTTTAATGCTTTCTTTTTTGTATCAATCAACTGACATTTTGATAGTAAATAGTTGGGAAAATACCGCCCCGCACTCGGGGCGGCTTCTGTAACAAACTATGTCAGTTATATGTATGTCTCCCAATCTTTATCGGGAGGGAAATAGCTGTGTATTTGTATTTTCGATAGATATTGTATTTTGAAGAAGCCGCTCCGCATGAAGCGGCTTCTTGTGTTTGTGAATGAGTGTGGTCAGTTATGTGTGAATTATCGGATACTTATTGGAAACTTGCGTTTCTTGCATTGGTAGCCGGTGTAGTTCCTCCGTCTTCGCTGTCCATAATCATGGGCATATCGCCATCGGAGATAATAACTTTTGTATTCGGACTTTTCGCGAGTTCAAGGAAAGCTTCTATCGACTTGAATTGTAGTATCTCTTCGCTAAGTCCCTCTGCAATAATCTTTTGTGCATCGCGTACACCTATTGCTTCTATGCGTTTTTGTTCGGCTTCCTGCTGTGCTTGTTGTAGTACGAACTCCATGCGCTGTGCATCCTGTTCGGCTTCGAGTTTTTGCTCAATCGCTTGTGCGAGACTGCGTGGCAACACGATACTTTTAAGTAATACAGCTTCTACTGCAATGCCTTTATCGTCGAGATAAGTCATCATTTGGTCGCGTATAGCTGCTTCGATTGTTGCGCGTTGTCCGGTGTGCATATCCTTTGCAAAAAATCGTGAAGATACATCCGATACCGATGAACGGAATACAGGCAGAATTAAGTCGCGCTCGTAGTTTTTACCGATGTTGCGGAGAATTTCGGGCGCCTCTTGCGACCTCACATTATAGAGGATAGATACTTCGGAGCGGATATTTAAGCCCTCCTTTGAAGGAATACTCAACTCGACTTCCATATTCTCCGTTTGTGTCGAAATCTTGACTATCGTACTGGTTAGCGGGAAATAAAAGCGTAAGCCTTCTGTATATGTATTGTCGGAATATTTACCAAGTGTACGCTTTACACCTACTTCGCCCTGCTGCACCGTAGCACATGCCGTGAACAATACGGCAACTAATAAGAAACTGAAATACTTTAAAACTGATTGATTTTTCATATTAAAATTATTTATTAGTGATAAAATTAAGTTTGATTTTAGATTACGGGTCGCGAGCTACTTGAGTGCAGTAAGAAAGAGTCATATGATAATCGCTTGTTTCTGTCATTCGCCCCTCACCACAACTCAAGCCTCGAAACCCATAATCTTTATTATGATAGATTCGCTTTGTATTTTGCTTTGATATACAAATCATTACGAATTTTACGTATGTTTAATCGGAGCGAATTAATTATCTTTTTCATACAGCGTAAGTTTTTGAGTGTGACAAATTGGAATAAAAAAATGTGCGCGACAGAAGGTATTCGTATGAAAAATAATCAAGCTTGTGAGTAATATGTATTGTAAATTCTGTAGCAACCATGACCTTCGTCACGCACATTATAATTTCGAGTTGTGAGTTAGCGAGTTACGAGTTAATCAAGTGTGTGTAGATAGTTATGTATTTCTTGTAATTCGGATGATAGTACATTGTCTTTACAATATTATCAACTCGAAAACCTGTAACTCGCAACCCGCAACCCAACCAAACATTATGAAAAAGGCTTTGGGTGTTGTACCCTCAGCTAACAAACTAACTTTGAGCAGCCGTACACTCTACACAAATACTTTCGAGAATATTACCTGAATATGGCTGCCGATATTGATTTTTTTATCGGTAATTTACGTAAGCTCACTTTCCGCTCATTTCACTGCTTTTCTCTTTTTGTTTATATTTATTACTGAAGTAAATCGCTATCAACGTAAATGTTAAACCTAATGAGGAAAAAATAAATCCGCGTGGACTGGGGGAATCAGTAGATAGAAAAGCCGACAGCAAAAGCATTTGTAAGATTATGTAAGTACCAACTGCGTATTTATATGAAATGTGTATCATAATTGGATATTTATGCACTATTACTCCCTACTCTTTTCTCGATATTAACTTTGAGCAGCTATCAACTTTTTCTGAATGCGTTCCTTGCGCTTTCGCAAGTATCGCTTCGCATCTTTGTAAGATTCTCTCCACACTTCTGTCAAACTCTCGGAGCGATGCACCAACATGATGTCATTACCCGGTATGCCCAACTTCACTACTGCTCTGTATTTTTGAGGCGATGTTCCCTCTTTCGAGATATATACCTCTGCGTATAGCAAGTGATTAAATTTTCGTTTGATGCGGTAAATTTTCCACTTCAATAAGCGAATGTATTTGTTGGGTAAATCTGCTTTATTCTGAACTATTATCTTCATAACAGTAATTTTTATTGTTTTACATTTTTAAAAAGTAGTATTACTATCTTTTTTAAATGTTTTACTATATAACATTCCTTTTTGTAAAAGGTTTTAGATTGTTGCCATTTTTTTCAATTTTTTTGGGTGGTGATTTTTCACTACTTCAAGTGAATATTTTTTTAAACAACCTTTTTAGTGTTTTGCATTTCCAAATAATAGTATTGCTATCATTTTTAAATGTTGTGCTTTCAAAACACTCCTTTTTATAAAAGGTTTTGGAATGTTGCCATTTTTTTCATTTTTTTTTGCGGTGGTGGATTTTCACTACTTCAAGTGATTTTTTTTGTTAAAAACTTTCAGTGGTTTTACATTTTACTTAGACAGTAATACTATCTTTTTTAAATGTTTCACCCTATTAACAAGGGGTTTTACAAAAAAGTTGTATATTGCAGCAATTTTTTAATTTTTTTTCTGTAAAATGGCAATACAACTCAAATTCAGTCTCCCCGAAAAGCTGTATATAAAGGATCCACAAACGACAAAATATGGTAATAAGTTACTGGGAAACAGTGTATTACTAATAGATGAGTTGGGGTTTGAGGGATTTACGTTTAAAAAATTGGCTGCTAAGATTGATTCTACCGAAACTTCGATTTATCGGTATTTTGAGAACAAACATTTACTACTGCTCTTTCTGAATTGTTGGTATTGGGAGTGGTTGAATTACTTAATTGAGGTTGAGACTAAGAACCTTCCTTCACCACAGGTACGCCTTGAAAGAGCCATTCACCTTATCGTGAATGCTCATCATGAATTTACACTGACGGCTTATGTTGATGAAGTTATCTTACATAAGGTAGTTGTTATGGAAGGCACAAAATCCTATCACATCCACAGTGTAGATAATGAAAACAAAGACGGACTTTTTGTGTGTTACAAAGAATTGGTGGAGCGTGTGGCGGCTATCATTGAGCTGGTACAGCCTGATTTTGAGTATCCGCGTGGGCTGTCGAGTACCTTATTTGAAATGGCAAATCATCAGTTATACTTTGCACGTCACTTGCCGAGATTAACCGATTTGAAGCGCAAGGATGATTTAAAAGTTGAATTAGAAAAAATGCTACTGATATTTGCAAAGAAGATGTTGATTTGATAATGGCAGATAATTTTTTTCTAAAAAAAATGAATTCTCGTGAACGATCCGGCGAATCTCCACGTTTGCAACATTAACAATATAAAATTACCGTTATATAAAACCAGAACTTGGTGCGGTTACACACACATTTAACGAATGATAGAGCAAAGGCTCGGAAAAGATTCTCAATTTTAAACAACTTCAACTTAACACCAAAAAACAACACAAAAAAACATTGAAGTTGTAACTGAGAATTTACGAAAACGACTGGTCAAGTCATTAATTTTCTATGATTCTTGCTTTTATCATAACCAAATAACTATCTTTATAATGTTATTGCTAAATTTTACATACACCGCAGTTAGCCCGATGAGCGACAGAAAGGAGTACATATTCCAGAATGAGTTCATGCCGCAGGTCAATGCACTCTTCAACTTTGCGATGCATCTCGCAGGGAATGAAGACGATGCCAATGACCTCGTACAGGAGACCTATATGAATGCGTATCAGTCGATAGCATCGTATAAGGAGGGCTCCAATCCTAAGGCATGGTTGTTTCGTATCCTCAAAAACAACTTTATTAACGAGTATCGCAAGAAGTCCAGACGTCCGAAATCTGTGGATTACACCGCAGAGTCGATGACAGAGGAAGAAATGTACTCTAATCACAACAGCTACCTTGACATGTCGCAAGATATGTTCAAGAACATGTTGGGTGATGAGGTGACAATTGCGATAAATGCGTTACCCGTTGACCTCAAAACAGTCATATTATTGAGAGATATCGAGGGTTTCTCTTATGACGAAATTGCAAAAATCGTGGATGTTCCCGTAGGTACGATACGTTCGCGCTTACACAGAGCGCGTAATGTATTGAAGTCCAAGCTTTGGTCTTACGCCACAGAAATGGGTTATCAAAACAGTTAATTGACGATTAAATTTGAAGTGATGAACAGAATTTGTTGTCTATGCGTTGATACTACCCCCACGAACTTCGGTAATGATGTACCGGGGACAGCACCATATTATGAATAAATTTCTGCCGGATAATGCACGCGCGTTATCCGGTATTTTTTTATAAAAAAACCAAATAGTTCGCAGTTAGAAACGAAGCCACTGCGGACGAGTGAGTTCACCCAATTTATTAACTAACAGGAGTACAAAAGTAGCGTAGCCATTGTAACCAAGATACCACAGGCTAAAATAGAACAAGGTATTCCATAAAAGTGAAATTATGAACAATACACATCAAAACAGAACCGGCAACATTACCCAAAGAGTCATGCTTTACCTCGACGGCGAATTGACCAACAGAGAAGAAAGAGAACTATTGACAGAGATACAGAGTAGTCCAGAGTTATTAGAACGTTTTAGTATGGAAAAATCCTTTAGAGAATTTATTAAGAGTAAAATTTCACGAAGAACAGTCTCACCGGCACTTGTAGAATCTATCAAATCAAAAATTCGCATGACCTCCAAAGTATAGGAGGACCCGCCACGGTATCTTAACCCGAATCTTTTTTATGGAAAACTATTAGGTTCATCGCTTTATGATAGCGCATGACAGCCGGAAGTATGTCCTTAATTGAATGAGTAGATGAGTAAATGACGAAATGAGTAAATGTTTTTCTTCAAAACATCAGCGTATTTCAAATTTATTCATTTACTCATCTATTCATTTGCTCATTTTTTATTGCCTGATTTCATCATCATGTTCGTCATAGAAATGATAATCCATAATAGCGAGGTTGCTATTTTGTTTTAGACGAATCCATTGCTTGTGCTGCCATGACCAACGCATTTGTTGGCTTGGAAATCCTTGTTTGAGATAACCATAAATATATGGATGTACTTCAAGGCTCAATTTCTTCGGTACAATGGAATTGATGATAGTCGTCAGATCCGCTTCCAATTTATCAGTAAGCAGGATAGAAGGTGATATTTTGCCTGTGCCTTTACAGGTTGGACATTTCTCGGTAGTGGAGATGTTGAGCTCGGGCTTCACACGCTGACGAGTGATTTGCATCAAGCCGAATTTACTCAAAGGCAGTACCGTATGCTGTGCGCGGTCTTTTTTCATAAACTCACGCATTTTTTGATACAGCAGCTTTTTATTTTCCTGTTTTTTAACGTCGATAAAATCAATAATAATCAAGCCGCCAATATCGCGCAAGCGCAATTGTCGCGCAATTTCTGCTGCTGATTCGATATTCACCGCAATGGCATTGCTCTCTTGGTCAATACTGTTACTGATTTTGTGACCGCTATTCACATCAATGACATGCATTGCCTCGGTATGCTCAATGACAATGTATGCGCCACTCGCCATCGTAGCCGTCTTTCCGAAAGATGATTTTATCTGTTTCGTTACACCAAAATGGTCAAATACGGGTTTTTTACCACCATAATAATTGACGATACCGACTTTATCAGGTGCAATTTGCTTGAGATACGACTTGATATTTTCGGAAAGTTGTTTGTCGTTGACGTTGATTTTATTAAAATTCTCCGTCAAAATATCCCGTAGAATACTCGACGTTTTATCCAATTCGCTCAATAGCTTTTTAGGTGCTTTTGCATTATGCAATTGACCGTGAATCTGCCCCCATTTTGCCAATAATGACAAGATTTCCTCGTGAATATCTGCTACACCTTTTCCTTCCGCTGCTGTTCGTACGATAACGCCAAAATTTTTCGGACGAATACTTTCAACTAAGCGTTGAAGGCGTTTGCGCTCATCGTTATTCGATACTTTTTTGGAAACAGCAACGACATTTGTAAAAGGTGTCAAGACCACATATCTACCCGGTATTGTGATTTCACAACTCAGACGCGGTCCTTTGGTTGAGATAGGTTCTTTCAGGATTTGTACGAGAATAGAATCTTTTTTATCAAGAACTTGGTCAATTTTTCCTGTCTTGATGATTTCGGGTTCTATTTTGAAATTATCGAGGCGGTATTCCTTCATACCACCGGACATTGCACCCTTTGTAAATTTGAGCAATGAGCGCAATTTCGGACCTAAATCCGTGTAATGCAAAAAAGCATCTTTTTTATAGCCGATGTCGATAAAAGCAGCATTTAAGCCCGGAATGAGTTTACGGGTTTTTCCGAGGAAAATATCGCCTACCGTGAAGTTGCTATTGGTTTTTTGACGGTGCAATTCCGCCAATTTTTTATTCTCCAATAAAGCAATTTCCACCTCGACAGGTGTCGAGTTGATTATTAATTCCTTGTCCACAGCATTTGTTTTTACAATAAAGACATGACAAAACGATGCCTATCTTATTGGTTGCCAGTAAATTAGGATGCCCTACGTGAATAAACGTCAATTTGTAATTGAGTATCCACAATACACAATAGACCGACTCGAATATTGAAGATGAGTAAACTCCAATTTCGGTCAGTTTAATAAAAAAATGCTATGATACGAATAAGAAAGTGGTTGCTTAGCTCAACAAATAGAAGAAGCGAAGGAGTTCTGAAGAGCGGGGTATGCGACCTTATTGGGGTAGCAGCGATATCGTTACGGAGTCGAGTTTCGGATAATTTCGCTATTTAAGGCCACTCTTATAAATTCTTTCATGATTGCACTTTGACAATCAAAACACATTCTTTAGCAAATTGGCAGTGCTTAGGAGTATTATGAAAATTTTGTGTGGCGAAACCGAATATCAATAATTAATGGGATAAAATATTCACAATTCACTCATTCAAAATTCATAATTAAACTGACACTGCATGGTACAGGGTATTTACTTTGCTGCAAAACCACTTTGAATTTTGCTCATAGCACGGAATACATGCATTTAGATAAAATGCAATGCTCAATGTATACGGGACTTCAACACAATAGTTGCGCTGTATTTTGTTTACTGTAGCACTACATCTTATCTAATATGCCCCAATAACTGCATACTTAGAAGGCAGTTATTTTATTTTTTCTTTTTGTGTCTGTTCTTGCGAAGACGCTTTTTTCTTTTGTGCGTCGCAATCTTATGACGTTTACGCTTTTTACCGCAAGGCATATGATTAAATTTTTAAGTTTATCCCGATAGTTATCGGGAAAGAAAAAGTTTAAGTTTGGAAACTTAAATTCGTTCAAATATTTATGATGATAATGCGAAATTATTTTTAAGAAATTAAAAACGCATCAATTATTTTTTTGACAAAAAATGAAGAAATTTAATTGTGAATAATTCATTCATTGAATGCAAAAGTGGCGCAAAGATAAGTAAAATACTTCAATCTTGCGAGTTTTGGGCTTTCTTAAAATAAAATCTTGATAAATGCTCATAGTGAAGAAGGTGGATTTTAATAGAGTTAGTCAGTGCTTACTCAAGAAATTCCATAAGATTACTCACTAACTC
>JAHDEO010000049.1 GCA_020628725.1 Saprospiraceae bacterium | reverse complement strand
TAGATAAACGAATAGGTGAGGAAGGCAGCGAGAGCTGCCCATACAACGGTGAAGATGCGGTTTTGGGTCAATTGGTTAGACATGGTATTCGAGTTGCGGGTTGCGGGTTGCGGGTTATTATTTGTGAAACTCGTAACCCGTAACTCGCAACCCGTTAAATTTCTTCTTTTTTCATAGCTTCAATCGCATAATTGGCAGCGCGTGCGGTCAATGCCATAAAAGTCAGCGAAGGATTTTGCGTAGCAACGGACGTCATACATGCGCCATCGGTGACGAATACATTTTTGCACTCATGCATTTGATTCCATTTATTGAGCAAAGAGGTTTTCGGGTCTTTACCCATACGGACACCACCCATTTCGTGTATATCCAAACCGGGAGCTTGTTTGCTATCGCTAAAATTGATGTCTTTGAAACCCGCTTCGGTGAGCATTTTTGTCATTTGCTCTTTAAAATCTAAGACCATTTTTTCGTCGTTATCATCATAATCCATAGAAATATTGAATAGCGGAATGCCCCAGTCGTCTGTTTTGTTTTCATCCAAAGTGACGGTATTACTTTCCTTCGGAATCGTCTCGCCCATCATGCCTACCCAGATACCCCAAGACCCAAACTCCGGCTTTTTCATTAAATTTTGGTGCAACTCCTCTCCTACTCCATTCGAATTGAAAGACGAACCACGACTCGCTCCAAATGAAACCGCATAACCCCGCAAAAAGTCCGTTTCTTGACGATATACATTACGAAAACGCGGAATATATCCACTCGTCGGACGTTTGCCTTCAGGCTTGAAATCATCAAAACTATCAATCGTTGCACTGAATCTGGCGCGATAATTATGGAAAGCCATGTATTTACCCAATAAGCCGTTGTCATTACCGATTCCATTAGGGAATCGCTTGGATTTGGAGTTGAGCAAAATGGCATTCGTATTAATCGTACCTGCATTTACGAAGATTGTTTTTGCAAAATACTCTGTCGTTTCCTTCGTATTCGCATCTACGATGCGTACGCCTGTGGCGCGATTTTCTTTTTCATCAAAAATAATCGAATGCACCACTGAATGAGGGCGCAAAGTCAAATTACCCGTATTCGCAGCCGATGGAATCAGGGTTGAATTGGCATTAAAATAACCACCATAAGGACAACCGCGCTCACACACTACACGATTTTGGCACAAGGCTCTACCCTGTTTTTTAATCTCCTCCGTCACTTCCGAAAGATGCGCACAACGACCATATATCAAGTGACGGTCTTTATAATTTTCTTTTAAATATTTTTGAAAATGCTTCTCTACACAATTCAATTCCCATGCTTTCAAAAACTCGCCATCGGGTACAGTATCCAAGCCATCTTTATTGCCCGAAACGCCCACATATCGCTCCACATAGCTATACCAATCCGCCAAATCTTTATAGCGAATGGGCCAATCCACTGCAAAACCATCCCGTGCCGGACCTTCAAAATCGTATTCGCTCCAACGCTGCACCTGTCGCGCCCACATGATAGAACGTCCACCAACCTGATAGCCACGAATCCAATCAAATGGCTTCGTCTGCACATAGGGATGTTCCTTATCCTTCACGAAGAAATGCGTTGTATCTTCCCGAAAAGCATAACATTTGCCGACCACAGGATTTTCTTCACGCTGCTCTCGTGTGAGGTTACCGCGATACTTGAATTCCCACGGACGCATATTCGTTGTTGGATAATCGACGATGTGTTTTACATCACGTCCTCTTTCCAGTAGTAAAGTTTTGAAGCCTTTTTCGCAAAATTCTTTCGCTGCCCAACCGCCTGTCATGCCTGCGCCAACGACGATGACATCATAGTTATGGTTTGTGTTGTCTGACATATTTTTATTTTTTGACACAAATTATCGGGATTGAAAAAACACTGCCCTCTGTATATATATTGACAGATAATAATCCATTTGGTAGTCGGTTATCATTAAATAGAATAGAGTTGTCTCCTTTTTCTAAAACCATGTTACGTATCTGAACAATCTGCCCAAGTGAATTAATGATAATTATATTTGATGCTGTTGCCGTAGATGAATGAAATGTCAGGGTAAAATTCCCATTATTCGGATTGGGAAAAACCGATATGTCTTGCATATCAGGTTTTTTGAATTTGCATCTGTTTTGGTACACATTCACGTCGAATTTTTCTGCGGTCTGTTCTTGCATTTCACAGGTACGAAGCGCAAGAAATGTTTGAAGGTTTGTGAGTTTTTTGCTCCATACCTCGTAATCAGAAGGTACTGCGAATCGGCTGATTTGCCGATGAATTTCATTGCCTACCAGCGGAACGATGTCTTGATATAATGCCTCTGTATTTTGATAATTCAAATGCGTATTCAACAATTCTTCCAGACGCCCAAAGAATTTATTTTTAAAGGTCGGATTTTCTAATAGTTTTCGTAAAAACAACGACGCATGAGCAAAACCGCCTTCTTCTTCCGTGCTAAGTGCTTTATCGTAACCTTTGTATTCCAATTCTTCTAAACCTGCATCACCGTCGTAAAAAATCCACCGCCATTTGCCTTCCCCCTGCGGTTTCCAACATTTCATATTATTGACGGGCCAATCTTTATTCGCTATAAATATTTGAAATAATTGATAATCAATAAAATTGTCAATATCCAGCCATTCTGAAATTACATTATAATTTTCATTTTCTGATAAATTATTATTAATGAAATAATTGTACAATGTAATGAAATCATACGAATTTCCGGCAACCGTGCCTCCCCACCAATCTTCTATCAAATCAAGGCTGTCTTTATCCACGCCGAAATTAGCTTCCAAATACCGTTCGTCCGTTCTTTCCTGCAAATAATAAAAACCCCAATATTCGCCGTTGATATACAAAATCACGGGGCGCATAGCCACTGCGTCCACGTTCAAATCTTGTGCTATTTTACTTGTCAGATAATCCTCAATGCCCGCCTGACTCCAAGAAGAAGCAAAAGATTTCAATACCAGTCTTTTATAGGCAGTCATCGGTCTATCTTCAAAAATTTTATGATTAAAATGACTGCTGCCATACTCACTACGCGCATACAGGCGCAACCCTTTTTGCGAATGCCTTCTCCCGTTGCCGCCGTGTGTTCGCAGTCCTGCCGTTTGTCTGAATCCTATATTATATGAGTTGGCATAAAACTCCACATAAACGGATTTTTCCCAATCCCTGCCACGCTGATAATAATTGCCCGTCCACAAAGGGTCGTCCGCGTCCCAATGTATGCCCGGCACAAAAATACCCGTTTGTTCATCAAACAAATCATCGTGTTCGGCACATACCGAAATAATCGGCAACGAAGCATGGTCAATGCCCAATTCTTTGATAAAATAACTATGCGTGACGACCTCCGAAACACGCTCACCCGCCTCATCAAACGCCGCTGCTCTGATAACGATACACTTTTGTACTGCTTCAGGATTTGGGGCTTCGTGTACGCCGGGTGCGTAGATTTCGATTTGATTGATATTCGCCTGCGAATACGAATCACCCATTAAAATCGAGCTATCGTACAAGCGTGATGTATTTGTCGGGGTCGTTCCATTGGTCGTGTAGCGAATACTCGACGTTCCACTCGTAAAAATCCTCAACTCAAAGGCTTCATCGTAGATGCCTCCCAAATGAGTAAATGTGAGTATCTCATCTTTGGCTTCATAGTTTGCATAAATGTAATTTTGCTGTGCAACGAGTATACACAAGCAAATAAACAAGAGGGCTAAAGTTTTTTTCATTAGTCAAAAATAGTTTTGAAATCATTTGTATGTAAATTACAATTCTGATAACGTCTTCTCAACTATCTCTATTATCTTGGGGTCTTTTCCACAGGGACATCCTTCATATTTCAATAAATGCCTGAGGTATTTACTTAGAAGTTTATCGTCTTTGTATGTTTCGATATATTTTTTTAGCCATTTATACGACCAATCACAATCTTCTGAGTGAATAATAAGTGTACTTAAATTACTTTTTATTTTTCGAACCTTTGGATATGTTTTGTCTCCAAAAATTTCATCCAGTTTACTTCGACAATATCTATCATATTCACGCTGCTTTTCACCATTCATTTCCCTTTTATGTACCCGATACCACTGATCCAGAACGCTTAGATAAGCCAACCAAAGTCGGTCTTCCAACCGAATAAGGTCAGATGGTTCGAAGCCTTTTAGCTCTGTATGGTCAGCACATTTGATATAAACAGCAGCGTATTGGTCAAAATTCTTTTTAAAAATACCCGGTATTGAGGTCTTACGATACGGATTCGCCTTGAAAAGATATTTTGACAATCGTAGCGTATACCTTTTACACAGTTCAATAGAATCCGCTTCGAAGGCAGCTTCAATCAATTTGTCGCCTTCTTCTACATTGTCATTCAGATAATTTAAATCTGATAAAAATGCTAAAAAATTTGCTTTGTTTTGGACGCGTTCAATATCTATTTTCTGATATTTTTTGAGTGTATCAGCAAACGAATAATTCGCAAAATCAGTATCATTTACAGATACATACCACGGCACATTTATTACCTTTTTCTCCGTTTTACATGAAGCAAATATTAAAAATAAAAGCATTAAGTAGGTTAATGTTCGTATCATGGTTAATTAATTCGAGTGCGGGTTATAAGATTCAGAAAGTCAGAGACTGACACAACCTGAATAACGGCTCGGTATAAACTCATATCCAAAATGATTGACTTGATAATCTTCGGATTTAGTAAAATACTCTACGGTTAGTCTTTTATTCATTTCCAAGAAATCCTTTGCAGATGAGGTGCTTTCCTTTGAAAATTCCTCACTCAAAACTTGTGTCTGTTCTTCAAGACTGAGTTTGTCAAAAGACTTACTGAATTTGCTTTTTACACCTTTCTGAAAATCTTTCAAACCACCCAAATATTTCCCAACATCATCCATACTATAGCAATCGTTGATTCTTGTCAACATGTAATCCAATGGCGTTTCCCCTTCATTCACAGGCATTTTTTCCGTTGGAAATATAGCCGCTTGCAAGGCTTCTATCAATTTAAATTGACTCTTATCCAATGGCAGATGCTTATACGTCTTGAATGCTTGCCCTCCACTTTGAAAATCGCAAGAAGGTAGCAATGCCAAGCCCGAAGATACTACCACTATTTGCCGGATAGCTTGTCGTCTTTTCATATTTAATTATTTAGAAGTCAGACCATTTCATTGTCATAAGTCGGAAGTCAGATTGTGGTTTGGGGAAATTCATCTGACATCTTACAATGAAATGGTCTGTCTTCTGACCTCTAAAAAACTAAAGGTCGTAATTTTTTTATTGGATAATAAGCAAATTTGAAAAATATTTTTAATGACAACAATTCTATGAAAAAAATTATCTTTGGCACACAAAAAGTTAAATGAGTGAATTAAAAATAAATCAAAATCCCGAAGTCGAGTTGAAATTTCAATCTTATCCGAAGGAGATACAGCCCAAAATGAATCACCTGCGAAAATTGATACTTGAGGTGGCTTCCGAAGATGATACTATCAAGGAAATTGAAGAAACTCTGAAATGGGGAGAACCCAGCTATCTCGCAAAAAAGGGAAGTACAATCAGAATAGATTGGAAAACAAAAACGCCCAATCAATATGCCATGTATTTCAAATGCACGAGTAAACTGGTGCCGACATTTCAAGAAGTTTATGGCGATACCTTTAAATATGAAAAGACCAGAGCCATTTTATTTGGTTTGGATGATGAAATTCCCGAAAAAGAATTGAAAGAGTGTATCCAATTAGCTCTGAAATATCATTCATTGAAAAACAAGCCGCTACTTGGCAAATTTTGAATTAGACCTATGAATAATTTACTCACCGAAATTCGTCAATGTCAGGTTTGTTTATCCCATTTAGTGAATGGCGTAAATCCTGTTTTGTCTGCACATTCCAAAAGCAAAATCGCTATCATCGGGCAAGCTCCGGGCAGCATCGTACATCGTACAGGTATTCCCTGGGATGATAAAAGCGGTGAACGATTGAGACAATGGCTCGATGTAGACAACGATACTTTTTACAATCCCGAAATTTTTGCCATCATCCCGATGGGTTTTTGCTATCCCGGTAAAGGCAAGTCCGGCGACCTGCCGCCACGAAAAGAATGCGCTCCACTCTGGCACAAAAGACTATTCGACAAGATGCCCGAACTTGAATTATTTATCCTGATTGGCACATACGCCCAAGCCTATTATCTGGATGAACGCAAAAAAACACTAACCGAAACCGTAAAGAATTTTCATGAGTATCTCCCGCAATATCTCCCACTACCCCACCCTTCTCCAAGAAATAATATTTGGCTAAAGAAAAATGATTGGTTTGAGCGAGATTTAGTTCCTATTTTGCAGCAAAAAGTAAAGACGTTTGTTGAGTAATTCCCATCAATCATTCATAATTATATTCATTCAGCATTAAGTATAATATGCAACCGGAAGATTTTATCGTAGATTACGAAAAAGCACTGGCAACTCAAGATTGGAAAAGTGTCGAACCCTTAATTTCAGAACGTGCAAGTGTCACCTTTTCAACCGGAGCTGTTCACGAAGGAAAGGCAGCAGTCAAAGCCGCTTTTGAAAGAAATTTTGAACTTATCAAAAGTGAAGAATACAAGATAAAAAATGTCAGGTGGTTATTTACGAATGAATCAACTGCCGTATATCTATTCGATTTCTCATGGAAAGGTATCATGAATAATCAGCTCATTGGTGGAGAAGGTATAGGCACATCAGTGTTAATCAAAGAAGAAAATAAATGGGTTTTATTGGCAGAACATCTTGGTAGAAAAACATAATAGGCTAAAGCGTCACCCAACCATTATAATACGCCAACCCGCCAACTGCCAAAAGAAGTAACCACCTATACCTCAACCAAATAAACTCCACAAGCAGAAAAGGCGTCACAAAAAAAGGCATCCGTAACCATTCGGTTTTGCCGCTACCTTTCCAATTGACGCGCCACGGTTTGAAGTGTCGTAAAATGCGTTGCTCCACTTTCTTTGCGTTCACTATTTTCGCCTTAAATATTGGTAGAATAGTCTCGCCCGTCGTATCGCGAATATTATTCAAACGACTTGTAAAATTCGTCGTGATACCCACTTTCCAAATCCCATTGAAGGGACTCCAAAGAAGATATAAGTATTTTCTGCCTGTTTGTTTATTGAACCAATCCATTTTCGACAAATTTAATAACTTTTGCAGGCAATACATAACTAAGTGGCTAAGCCCTTTTTGAAAAACAACACATTTTATTATATTTACACAGACAATGTGTCAATTTATCCCATCATTATCGCTCATCATTTTTCAAAAAGTATTTATGCGACATTCCTTCCTAACCATTCTATGTGTTGTATTTTTCATTTTGCCCGTTTTTGCTCAATTAAAAGTAAGCAAATTATTCTCCGACCATGCGGTGTTGCAGCGCGACCAACCGATTAAAGTTTGGGGTTGGGCGGATGCTGGCTCCGTCACTATTCGTTTTAATGGCAAAAAACACAAAACCCGACCAGACAAACAAGGAAAATGGATGGTCACGATGCCTGCCATGAAAGCCGGAGGACCTTACGAAATGACCATCAAAAATTCAAGAGAAACCATTTCGTTCCAAGATATTTTGATAGGTGATGTATGGATATGTTCAGGACAATCGAATATGGAATGGACTGTCAGCATTTCAGGAAACGCCACTACAGAAATAGAAAATGCCAAGGACAAAGGCATACGACATTTTAAAATCCCTAAATCCTATGCCAAAACACCCGAAGAGACATTGGCGGGTGGCGAGTGGCAAGTCACTAATACTGAGACTGTTGGTGATTTTACAGCAGTCGGATATTATTTTGCGCGGGAGTTAAGAAAGCATGTCGATATTCCCATAGGATTACTGAATACTTCATGGGGCGGCAGCCGCATAGAGCCGTGGATGAGTGCGGGAACATTGGATTTGGAAGACCCCGAAACAGCCATAGAGCAAATCTTGGAAAAAGCTGAAAAAGCATATGAAGCAAAGGTCGCCGAGTTAAAAGTCGCCTTTCCCGATTTATCTTCCGAAGAAAATGGAATCAAAGATGGCGTGGCTGTTTGGGTAAATGAAAAAACAGATGCCTCTAAATGGATGCAACTCAATGTTCCCGGCATTTGGGAATCGCAGGGCTATGACGGTTTTGACGGCATTGCGTGGTATCGAACCACTTTTGACTTGACAGAAGCCGAAGCAAGTGATAAAATCACCTTGGCTTTAGGGAAAATCGACGATTCTGACATCACTTGGGTCAATGGTCAAAAAGTCGGTGAGACTATCCAATCTTGGAATACCCAACGGCTCTACAAAGTATCTCCCGAAATACTCAAAGCCGGAAAAAACACCATAGCTATTCGCGTAGAAGATACCGGCGGCGGTGGCGGTATTCATGGCGAAGCAGCCGACATCTATGTAAAAACGAATGCTCAAAAAATTGCGCTTGTGGATGAATGGGATTTTCGATTAGATGCCATGATGAGTTCTGATTATTTAAATCAAGCCAATCAAATCCCTACCCTACTGTACAATAAAATGATTTTCCCGATTAAAAATTATGCCATCAAAGGCGCGCTTTGGTATCAAGGCGAATCAAACGCCGGCAATGCCAGAGATGCCGAACAATATGAAGCATTATTTGCTGATATGATACACAATTGGAGAACGGATTTTAGGTCGGGAGAATTTCCTTTTTTGTATGTGCAATTAGCCAATTGGTTGCCTCCACAAGATGCAGGAGTGGATAGCAATTGGGCGACATTGAGGGCTTCTCAAACGAATGTTTTGAAAGTCAAAAACACCGCTCAAGCAGTTATTATTGATATTGGCGATGCCGAAGATATTCATCCGGGCAACAAACAAGATGTAGGGTTGAGGCTTTCATTAGCGGCGCGGCATTTGGCTTATGGGGAAGACATTGTCTATCGAAGTCCGATGTATCAAAGTCACTCTATTAAAGCCGGAAAAATACACCTTACTTTTGACCATGTTGGCGATGGTTTGTCGGTCAAAAATAAATATGGTTATGTCAATGGATTTGCGATTGCAGGAGCAGATGGGAAATTTGTATGGGCAAAAGCTGAATTAGACGGTGCGCGGAATATCATCGTTTGGAGCGACCAAATTCCCAACCCCAAATATCTGCGATACGCTTGGGCAGACAATCCCGATGATGTCAATCTCTATAATTCTGCGGGCTTGCCCGCTTGTCCGTTTCAGATTATGGAGTGAAGAGGGATTCCTATTAGAACAGCAAACAACAATCTGAACAAGTTTTTCAAATCCAAACACATGATTATCGAAATTTTATCCATCATTTTATTTTTAGTATTCATGGCACTTAGCGGCTTTCATTTCTACTGGATTTTAGGTGGTAAATGGGGAACAGACAAAGTGATTCCCACAAAAAGCAATGAGGCGAGTGCGCTTGCAATTCCCAAATTTGCTACCTTAATCGTAGCACTGGTATTGATGTCGTTTGGTTTGCTTTATCTCGCAAAATCAGGGTTGATCGCTCTCCAAGTTCCCAATTGGGTAAATTACGGATATTGGTTTATTCCTTCTATTTTTATTTTACGTGCCATTGGGGAATTTAATTATGTTGGTTTTTTCAAAAAAATCAAGCACACTAAATTCGCGAAAGCTGATTCAAAATTATTCTCGCCATTGTGTTTGGGAATTGGAGTAATCGGAATTTTGATACAACTATTGAAATGAGTGTGGCAAAATCAAAAGTGTGTAGTAGGTGTTTTGGCATTTCACATCTGATTGCCCCTAATATTTTACACACTCTATTAAAATAAATAATGATGCAAGAAAATACAGGCTTGTCTTTACGAGGAAATAAATTGGCTACGAATCCGGCAAGAGTAGATTTTGAAATATTTCTGGAGGCAAGTCAAAATATTTATAATCCCACCGATAATCCGGACGGAGCTTTCCCTTTGAATGTCGCTGAAAATCATCTCACAGCTTCTATCATTAAAGACCAATTAACTTCCATTATCCAACAAAAGAATGTTCCAGATTGGGTGCTTGGTTATACCGACCTTTTAGGGCATCCTGATGTAAGAATCCAGGTCGCCCGATTTATGGAACAACACCTTTGTAAATGTCCTATTTCACATGAAACGATTGGACTTTCGGCAGGGGCTTCTGCTATCATTGAGGTGAGTTCTTTCATTCTTGCCAATCCGGGTGATGTGGTCGTAATTCCGGCTCCTTCCTATCCGATGTACACCAATGACTTGGGCTTAAAAAGCGGTATGATTCGTTATGACCTTCAAACACATTATGACCTTCACGAAATCGGCTCAAAAGCACCTGTAAATATCGAATTATTGGATAAAACTTGGGATGAATTGAAGGCTGCAGGAAAGTGTTTTAAAGTCTTATTGATTACCTCACCCGACAATCCGACCGGATGTATGTATGCGGAAAGAGAGTTAAGAAAGCTTGCAGAATGGTGTATGCAACACAAAGTTCATATGATTGTCAATGAAATTTATGGGCTTTCATTAATTGATACAGAAGGTGCGTTGCACAAAATGAATTACAGTGATGAAGGCACTTACACTTCCTTTGCAAAAATAATGCATGTCGCAAACAGCGACTATCTACATCTCTGGTATGCTTTTTCCAAAGACTTTGCAATGTCCGGTCTTCGGGTAGGTGTGGTACATTCTTTGAACAAAGCTTTTATAAAAGGTTATGGCAATGCAAATGTACCTCATTTGGTTTCCAACATTACGCAATGGATGATTGGAGAACTTTTAAAAGATGATGACTTTATCGAACAATACATTATAGAAAACAAAATTCGCCTTAATCAAAGTTATCAGTTGGTCATAAAAACTTTAAACAAACTTGAAGTGCCTTATATTCCGAGTAGAGGCAGCTTTTTTATATGGGCAGATTTCTCTAAATACCTCCAAGAAAATACCGATCAAAGTGAAGAACAACTTTGGCTGGACATCTACAAAAATACAGGCGTACTTTTAACGCCCGGCATCGGCTTTCAACATCAAAAAAACGGACTTTTCAGAATTGTATTTACAGCCGTTTCATTTACTCATTTGGAAGTAGCTATGAATAGAATGAGTGATTATCTTCTTGGTAGGAAAATTAGCATAAAAAATAGTTGAGGTTTTACACCAAAACGAACTTCATTTGCATCTGTAAATAAAAGCAGTGCTAAACATCGCATTGCGTTTATGCAGACCGTTATTGGTAATAAAACTTAAATAACATGAATACCAAACTCAAATCTTGTCAAATTATATGTTTGTTACTATTTGTATCTACCAGTTTAATTGCTCAATATACAATTAAAGGTAAGGTTATAGATGAGCATAGACAAGCATTAATAGGAGCAACTATTGTCGTGAAAAGCACTTCCGCCGGGACTATGTCAGATATTGATGGGAATTTTACTATCCAAGCTGATTCAACTGATATATTGGTTGTTTCTTATCTAGGGTATCAGGACGAGGAAATTCCTATTAAAGGGCGAAACTTCATTGAAATATCTTTAAAAGAACCTCAATTGGGCTTGGAGGAAGTTGTAGTAACCGGTAGTAGGAGAAGCAAGAGGAAGAACTTTAATAGAGCTTCATCTGTAGCTAGTATTAGTAGGAGTAGGGCGAAGAGGATGTCTTCCTCTTCAACAAGAGAAAAACCAAGATATAATACCGAAAGTTATTCAGCGATAAATGAAAATATTTTCAAAGATGTTCAAGCAAACCCACTTTCTACCTTTTCAGTTGATGTTGATGCGGCTTCTTACAGCAATGTTCGACGATTTATCAATCAAGGGGAACTGCCTCCAAATGATGCTGTTCGAATCGAAGAGATGATCAACTATTTCCAATATGATTATCCCGAACCACAAGATGGCAGCCCATTTAGTATAAATACAGAGCTATCCAAATGTCCCTGGAATAAGGATAATTTATTATTGCATGTAGGATTACAAGGATATAAAATTTCTACTGAGCAGCTTCCTCCATCCAATATCGTATTTCTGATAGATGTATCGGGCTCTATGTCAAGTCAAAATAAATTGCCATTATTGAAGTCCTCTTATAGACTTTTAGTCAATCAATTAAGAGAAAAAGATAAAGTAGCGATAGTCGTATACGCAGGAAGTTCGGGTGTGGTACTGGAATCAACCTCCGGCATGAATAAAGAAAAAATATTAGCAGCTATAGAGCAACTTCGATCGGGCGGTTCAACTTCAGGAGCAGAAGGCTTGGAACTGGCTTATGAAATTGCAGTCAAGAATTTCATTGAAAATGGTAATAACAGAATAGTATTGGCAACTGATGGTGATTTTAATGTAGGACCAAGTAGTGATGGAGAGATGAAACAACTCATTAAAAAGAATCGGGATAGAGGAGTTGCCATCTCTGTTTTAGGCTTTGGCATGGGCAACTATAAAGATTCCAAAATGGAAACAATCGCAGATAATGGTAATGGAAATTATTATTATATTGACAATTTATCAGAAGCAAAAAAAGTACTGGTGAAGGAATTTGGCGGAACATTTTATACCATAGCAAAAGACGTCAAATTTCAATTGGAATTTAATCCGTATTTTGTCTCTAAGTACCGTTTAATCGGATATGAAAATCGCTTATTAGAAGATGAAGATTTTAAAAATGACAAGAAGGATGCAGGTGATATAGGTGCCGGACATTCCGTAACTGCGCTTTATGAAATCGTGTTATCAGATAATAAAAATAGGAAAAACAAGCGTTTGAAATATCAAACTTCTACATTGACTGATGAAGCGGTTCAGAGCAACGATTTAATTACTTTAAAATTGAGATATAAACCACCCAAAGGTAACAAAAGTAAGTTGGTGGAACAAGTCGTAAAAAACACACAATCATCAGGAGAATCCATCTCCAATAACTTCAAGTTTTCTGCTTCAGTTGCAGCATTTGGGATGCTATTGCGTGATTCCGAACATAAGGGTACTGCAAGTTGGGAGTCCGTTATTGAATTAGCCAAAGCGGGGCAAGGCGACGATTTGGAAGGATATAGAGGTGAAATGATTCGGTTAATGGAAACAGCTAAAGGATTGAAATAAATACTATTTAAAGCTCAAGAACAAACTCAAATTTTAAGCCTCCTTCGGAGGGATAAACCAACATTGCAAATTTATCAACAACATGTTGGCTTGAAAAAATATAAATAAATAAATAATAATCAATAGTTTAGAACATTTATAATCAAGTCTAATGAATACATTAAAATTTTTTATTGCCGTTGTTTTAACGTTTTTTCTAAGCTCTTGTGCGACGAAATATGTAACGCCGGGAAGTAGTGTCAATATATCAGAGTTAGCTGACGAAGATATTTCTAAAATACTTTCCAATAAACCAACGGCTGAATTTCCGGTGAACATTGCAATCGCTCGCATTCAATCACCTGTATATACGAATTGGAAACATCAAAGACCCATGTACTACCAACCTGAAAGCAATTTTTCAATGGTTTTAACGAGAGATGTCGAAGAAGATGAGGCATTCAAAAAATTAAATGATTTGGACAGGGTAAATCAGGCTTCACCTTTCAATCGACTTTTATTGCCTTACAATTATAAATCAATAAAAGATTTGAGATTGGCTGCTGCAAAAATGAAAGCCGAAATGTTGCTCGTTTATACGTTTGATACCGAATTTATAATCGACACAAAAAATTATGGACCACAAAATGTTTTTGCTTTAGGTTATTTAAAAAATAAAGACGTTAAAGTGGTGACTACTGCATCAGCCGCCATTTTCGATGTTCAAACGGAATATTTATACGGATTAGCAGAGGCAACGGCAAAGGAAAGTAAAAAATCAAATGCTTGGAAAAAGCAAGACGAAGTTGACGCGTTAAGAATCAATACGGAGAAAGAAGCATTCAAAGGCTTGGTCACTGAAATTGAGCGTATTTGGGGAGATTTGAAAAATGAATACGCAAGAAAATAATCGTATTTACAATACACAAAATATCAAAAAAAACAAGCGTTGTCCGAAACAATTGAGACAACGCTTGAACATGAATTTTATCAGTCAAAGAACGATACACTAAGATTGCATACTGGCAAAAAATTGCTCCTGCACTTTATCCGAAGTCGCATTGATGACTTTGGGAGCTTCTCCTCCCGTCATCGGGTCAACAACTGTACGTAATGGACGCTGACCATCAGGCATTTCAATTAAATTCATAATCACATCTGCGACATCTTGTGGATTTGGTGCATTTTCACTTTGCAGAATCTGCCCAAAACCTTCCCACATTTGCTGAGGGATTTTGTTGAGTTCACCATAACTGGCAACTCTTTCCTCATCGGAAGCAGGTATCATTCCAGCCATAAAGTTAGTGCCAAAACCGCCCGGTTCTACAATCGCAATATCAATTCCGGTTGGAGCCAATTCGTATTTATAGGACTCGCTCAAGCCTTCAAGTGCCCATTTAGAAGCGGTGTAAGCTCCTGCGTAGGGTATCACCATACGTCCCATAATACTGGAAACATTAATGACAAGACCGCCTCCAATCTTACGCATGTGAGGAAGCACTGCATTCATCAAACGCTGTACACCAAAAACATTTACATCAAAAATTTTCTGAAATTCTGTTGCGGAATATGGTTCAGTAAAACCACCGCTTCCAATCCCTGCATTATTGATCAAAACATCAATTTTTCCTTCTTTGGCAATAATCGTATTGACTGCATTTTCAATAGAAGATTGGTCAGTCACGTCCAAATTAAGTACACTAACGCCACTTAATGCCCCTAATTCTGTCGCTTTATCACTGTTTTTTCCAGTTAAGTTACGCATCGTAGCATAAACAGTATATCCGGCTTTAGATGCTGAATGGGTGGTCAACTCTCCGAATCCACTGCTCGACCCGGTAATTAGTACTACTTTACTCATTTTGATTTATGTAATAGGTAGGTAAATAATTAACTCAAGTTGCGGATAACCGCGAACTTGAGCAAGTTCCAAATTCCAAGCACCAAATTCCAATGAAATATCATGAAAAACACATTTGAATTGGAATTTGGAATTTGTTTTTTGGAATTTTTCAAGTTGTCCGCAACTTGAATTAATTAATACAAACTATTAACTTGTAAAATTGTAAAATTGTTCATCTATGAAAAAACTTGTCGCAATCTCAAAACACTCAAGAAAAGAGCTTCAATAATTGATGGTGGTGCAGGTCATTCGACGGCTAAAGTCGTCGATACAGAAAATTCCGCCCTACCATTTATAGACTAATAAAAGATTATGTCGCCTAACCTTCTTTTTGATGCAATTCGGCACATCTTCAATCTCGAATTCCACCTTCTGGCAAGTCGTCAAGCAAAAGATACAAATCAAAAGGAAAAGAAGTCTATTAAGTGAGTTATTCATTTTTATAGTTTTGGTGAAATTATAATATTTACGCAAATCGCCACGCCGATATAGGCGATTTGGGAAATAGTTTTACGCCTTTTACGGACATACGCCTTGTGTCCAACTCGTAACACCACCCCAATTTTCAGCTTCGCAAGAATTACCATAAGTCACGCCATCACAACCACACACCGGGTCAAAAAGGGCAATGCACACAACTTCAAGATTAGGAGTACCGATACAGGCAACTTCACAAGGGCCTGCTGTCCAGCTCGTCACACCTGCAATAGTAGCGTAACACTCATTGTCATAAGTCACATCATCGCAACCACATACAGGGTCGTATATCTCAATACATGATGTCTCGGTATCAATTTGCGCTGGGTCAATGCAATCGGTAGGTTCTTCCTCACATGCTGTCGACAACATTGTCATCACGAAAACGAAAAAGGAAATCTGAATTAATTTTTTCATAATTTATATATTGAATTTGGTAATAAAATATGTTCAGTCGTCTATTGCGCCTCAATCGCAATAACCAATATCCTATCTCCTCCGCATTCAAAGTTATCGTTGATAATTTCCCAATCTAAATAGACAGGTAAGGGATAAGTAATATTGGTAATGTCTAAATTGTCTTGTGGCAATTCGCTTGCCAGATAAGTGACACCTTCTATTTCAATGAAAAAACCACCGCAGCACGGAGAAGGACAAAGGCGCATATCCAATCCTGTTATAATACCTTCTGATTCATATGGATTATCGTCTTCTTCGCAAGCAGCCACACACAATAAGACAAAAAAGCTAAGTAGATATAATATTTTTCTCATGACGAATGATTAATTTTGAATAATTTGAGTGTAAAACAAACGGGGTGTAATCAGACAGAATAAAAACCCCAAAAGTCAACCGTCTTGCTGAACTTGTTTCAGTATCTCCCGAACGATAGAAAACAAATGTTGCACCGAAGCATATAACTCTTTGATTTTTAATAAGATGTACTTTTTTGCTCACATTCAATATCGTGCTTGTTGTCTGGGAGATACTGAAACAAGTTCAGCAAGACGTTCTGGTTTGGAGTTACAACCACTTTGTTTTACACTCGAATGATTTCAAGATGTCAGAACACTTTGTTGTCAGAGGTCAGATGCATTGAGAGTATACCTATTGATAATGACATCAAAAATATTAAAAAAGGTTGGGACACGTGTCTGTTATTTTTGGATTTTTAAAACAAATCGTGATTCAACGAGTAAATAAAATCATGAAAAATAGTCTCATTATTTTCGCGCTAATCATATCCGCTATGTCTGTACAAGCACAATCCAATAAAGCCGCCGAAGCCGTCAAATCACTGCTCTATGAACAAATGGAAGATTGGAATAAAGGTGATATAGATGCCTTTATGGAAGGTTATTGGAAATCCGACAAATTGCAATTCATAGGCTCGCGTGGTGTGACTTATGGTTGGCAACAAACCCTCGAAAATTACAAAAAGGGCTACCCGGACAGAGCAACGATGGGCGAGTTATCCTTTGATTTGATAGATGTAACGCAACAAAGCAGAAACGTTGTCACCGTAACAGGCAAATTCCACCTCAAACGCGATGAAATGGACGACGCAGAAGGTCATTTCCTACTAATTGTCAAGAAAATAAAAGGAAAATGGCTAATTATTGCAGATCACACTTCATGAAAGTATAAGTTCAAGGTTCTCTTCTCCAATAAACATGAACTACGAACTACGAACCACTTACATTTCGCTTAGAATCTGCTCTACGAATTTCTTCATAGTTGGCAGTACATCATCTTTGTGAGCATGTGGCGTATGCGAACCGCCATATACAAAAAATGGTTCTGCTCTTCCCGCAGTTTTATCTACGATACTATGCACCTGACGCTCTGTGCCATAGCGGTCTTCTGTGCCTTGAATAGCCAGCACCGGACAGCGTACCTTTTGGAGTTCATCCTCTATATTCCAATTTTTAAAATCAGGAGAAAGCCAAGTATTTGTCCACGAACGGAAAAGCGGGTCGGTTTTGTCCCCGTGATAAGATGCCAATTTAGAGCGCAAATTGGTAAATTCGTACGACATGCGAGCATCCTGTATACCGCGTATGGTTTGCTCCTCAATAAACACATGCGCTGCTTCAGAAATCACGCCCGATACACGCTCAGGAAAACGCCCCGCAAAGAGCAAAGAAATCGTACCGCCATCGCTGTGTCCCACGAGGATGACGTTCTGAATCCCGGATTTATCCAGAATTGCAGGCAACATCTTCCAAGCTTCTTCATGCAGATAGTTCGCATCGCGCTCCTGCCACATGGGAGATGACTTGCCGTAGCCTTGTCGGTCATACAGAAATCCTTCCAAACCTGTTGCCTCGCAAAGTTCACGAGGAAACTCTCGCCACAAATCTATGCTACCGAGCCCTTCATGTAAAAAAACCAATGTGGGTGCATTGGCTCCTGTAGCGTGTTGTGTAATGTGTTTTGTGAAGATTTCCGAACCGAGTGCTTCGATAGTTTTACAAAACTCATTCATAATGATAGATTTAGGGTTTATAGTTTTCATAGTGACGTGACATGCAAAGGAAAGTAACAGTGTGATGGGTTTTTTAACGTCAATTTTCGTTTTGTTTAATTTTTTTCCTTACAATTCTAAACAAAAACACTTTAAACACATGACTATCAAACCATTAGTGTAAACCATACACAAACGCAATTTAATAACATATGATTAAATCATTTAAGGTAATTTGCTCGATTTCACCACTCGCATGACAGGATAACGGCGATGCGTAGGCTCGTAATGTTTTGATTTTTTGTAAATAAAATCCAATTGAGCATAGGCACTCTTTGCAAATTTTTCATCGGATTTTTTTTGCTCTTCTAATTCGGCTTTCAATTCGGGATTATTGCGAAGCATTTCAGCAGCTTCATCTTCAAAAATATATGGTGAAAAATATTCCTTTTGCATTAAAACAGAATCAAAGAAATTCCATGCAAACCACGAATCAGGTGCTTGTGGTTCGAGTGTTTCTATGATGTAACGATTGGTAATTTGGTTGGTTTTTACCACATAATCACCCGCAAAAAAAGGTAATTGCATCACCCGTTTTTCTACCTCCACATTTGAATGCAAATAATGTCCTTCATACGCATTGCGCGTGTCAAAATCACGAATGAAATACACTTCACCTTCAATGATTTCATCTTCCGTGAGTTGAGTCATTTCCACACCATTCCACTCCAATCGCTCAATTACTTCGCGCCATGCCTGCGGGATGATATAGGCATAAGGTTTTTCAACAGAAAGATTGGATTTATAATTATTTAGAAAGGGAATTTCCTTTTCAAAAGGCGCATCGTGGTCGTAATACAAACGGTCTAATCCACTGACTTCGCTTGGCTTTTGCTTCGCTTCGTAACCTTTAAAATTAAGCATCTCGACACGTTCGGTATCCAATTCCCAATTAATATCAAAAGTAGTTTGTGTACGAACATTCTCATTCGCCTGACGGCGCAATTCAGCAATTCTTTCACTATCTTTTTCTACCTCACTAATCACCGACTCCATGAAAGCACGCGTACTCGCCACACGATCTGTGAAGGGTTTGAGCATATGCGTCTCAGGAATAAAACCAATCGTATTGAATAGCGCAGTATAACCGGACGAATAACGCGGCAAATCCAAAAAGGCAATAATGCCCTCATCAGGCGTTGTGCGTGCATACACGTAAGGCGTCATTTCCCAATTGCGTGCCTTCATACCGGCATAAAGGCGAGGTATGAGTTCATCATTCAGATAAGTACCCAATGTCGATTCCAGCTTATTGTGCTGAGTAGCAATCATCGTCATCGTGTATTGATAATCTGCACCATTCGACGTGTGATTATCAATAAAAATGTCAGGCTGCCATTCATGATAAATCTGCGTAAAAGCTCGTGCATTACGCGAATCAGCTTTCACAAAATCGCGGTTGAGGTCAAGGTTGCGAGCGTTGCCTCTGAAACCATAACTTTCCGGTCCGTCTTGATTAGCACGGGTGTGTGCATTACGATTGAGCGCACCGCCAATATTGTACACAGGAATAACCGCTAATACAATATTCTCCGGCAATTTCTTTTCCCTCGCATAATCACGCAGCAACATCATTGAAGCATCAACCCCACACGGCTCTCCCGGATGAATACCGTTATTAATCAGAATAATGCGCTTATTTTTTTGCCGCAAAGAAGCTGCGTCAAAATCACCATCCGCAGAAAAAACCACCAAGTGCAGAGGCTTTCCAACATCCGTTTTGGCATATTCCAGCAACTTAATTTCCGCATATGTATCGGCTAATTTTCCATAAAAATCAATCGCTTCATCGTATGTTGCGGTAATATTCGGATTGCGCTCGTGTGGCGTGGTGAGGTCGGGCATCGTATTCATGGTCGTGGTATTGGTGGTGGCACATGCGGCGAGCAACAGGAGTAGGGAGAAAAGAATAGTTCGCATAGTTGAGTGATTTTAATGCGACAATGATGTAATGCTACAATGCGTTAATGAAAAGAACATTGTAGCATTATCACATTGTAGCATTGTCGCATTAAATTTACTGCTTACTGTCAATATCTTCGGCGATGTCCTGCAACTCTTTGAGCAGGTCGCTCATTTCATCTTCGATTTTTTTGTTTTCCTTTTCGGGGTCAGCCATTTTGCTGTTTTTATTGATGTCGATAAGCTTGTCAAGTTGTTCTTTCTTGTCTTCTAATTCCTTGACACGCTCCGGTAGATTACCACCAACTTCTTGTGCTTTTTGGCTGATGTTTTTGAAAGCTTTGTTGAGTTTTTGCATGGCATCGTCAAATTTTCCGGAATCGTAATTTTCCTTTTCTGCCTTCAAAAGACCGACGATTGAACCTACAAGTTCCTTAGTTTCTTTGGCAACAGCTTTTCCTCTGGCTTTGTCTTCCTCCGTTCCGAAGAACATATTGTAGCCCATCAAAGCTACAACAACGAGGATAACGAGCGAAATTAATCTTCTTATCATGGTGAGTTATTTTTAATTTTTAAATTCAAATTGCAAATTAATGATAAATCAAATCATATACCATGTTTTTAGACGAAATTTAGGGCAAACGCACCAAAATAAAAAAACAAAACTCTATCGTCTTTCTGAATTTATTTCAGAATCCCCCGAACCACAAGCACGATTTCAAGTAGTAGCTTCTGTTTAAAATTGGTTTTCATCGTCCGGGAGTCCCGACAACTGTACGGGAGAAACAAGTTCAGCAAGACGGTTCTTTTTTAATGTTTTTGGGAAATTATTTTCATGCGATTGTCATATTGCTTTTTGAGGTTTTTGAAAAGGACTAATATCTATCTTTCGTGGAAATTACAATGTAAAAATAAAGGATTTACATTATCTTTATCCCTCAAAAAATACATTAAATGAGCGTCATTCACTCATTCAAAATTCACAATTCACTCATTAGCACATGGAAAACATCAACTACCCTTTACTCTACTACACCCTCCCCGACGAATCCTTACTCGGCATCTTGGTCGGTACGGAACATAAGGTCGTGGACAAAGATTTGAAAAGCCTCAAGAGTACGCTTTCCGCACATTTGCAAAAGCAATACAAACGCCACGACGAATACGATTTTTTCGACATTGTAGAACCCAAACTCAAAATGGTCGAAATTACCATACGTCCGACTTATCAGGATGACCGTTCGGCATATCCGATGAAAGATGCGGTGAAAGTGCCTGTCGCGGTGATTTATGGGGAGAGTGACGATGGCGGATATGAGTGTTATCTGCCCATGTTTGGTCGGAAATTCCACTATTACGATGCCAAGCAATTCAATACATTGGTGCGGCATTTTTGTACGCATTTATTGAACGAACTCACACCCGAAGACCTTTATCGCCACATCATGCGTAGCCCTCCGCAAATGGATACGGTCACGCTTCGGGTCAATTATTCCCGCGAATTTGATTACGGCGACAATTACAAACCCGAATACAAAACCCTCTCCTCAATGGCAGACCGCTACCCCTACTCCAAAGCGATTCGCCGCAATATCAGTGCCTTCCCCGATGCCGCTTGGGAACTCGAACACAAAGTCAGCGAGACGATTGAAAAACTCATCAATTCGCGGTCTAATGTCTTGTTGGTCGGGAAGCCGTCGGTGGGAAAAAGTTCGGTCTTGAAGCAGGCGATTCGGAAAATTACGAGCAAAAAACGCGAGGCAAAACTCGATTTTACCTTCTGGCAAATCATGCCCCAACGCATCACCGCCACCGCCAAATGGCTCGGCGAATGGCAGGAAAACTGCGAAACACTCATCGAAGAATTAGGCTCGGCGAATGGCATTTTGTGGGTCGTTGATTTTATCCGACTCTTACAGACGGGTGGCGAAGGACCGGAGGACAGCGTGGCGTCATTTATGTCCTCGTACCTGCGCGAAGGCAAATTGCAAATGGTGGGCGAAGTGACCCCCGAACAACTCGACAGCATCAAGCGACTGCTGCCCGGTTTTGCCGAGCAATTTCAGTTGGTGAAAATAGACGAATTGCCCGAAGCCAAAATCCAAAATATCCTCCAAAAACTCGCCGAATACAGCGGCAGCAATCTACATATCAATATTGGCAAGGATGCGCTCGGTGTGTCGTATCGGCTTTTGCAGCGATATTATCCGTATAATAGTTTTCCGGGCAAGGCGGTCAATTTTCTCGGTCAATGCGTCAACGATGCTCAACTCAACGAAGCCGACAAGGTGGACAAAGCCGCCGTTATCCGCAATTTTATCAAGCAGACCGGCATGCCCGAACTCTTCCTGCGCGACGACCTACTCTTGGATTCGGACGGACTGAAGGATTATTTTTCGCAAAAAATCATCGGACAACCCGGCGCGGTAGAGCAGATGGTCGGCACGATAAAGGTCTTCAAAGCGGGGCTGAATAATCCTCACAAACCGATTACGACCATGATTTTTGCCGGTCCGACGGGCGTGGGCAAAACGGCTTCGGCACGCGCCATGGCAGACTATTTTTTCGGTGAAGGACAGACTCAATCGCCCCTGATTCGGATTGATATGAGTGAATTTCAAGACCCGTCGATGATTTACCGTTTTATCGGCACAGGGCGCGAGGTGGGCAAGTTGGTGAAGGACATCCGCGAGCGTCCGTTTTCGGTTTTGCTGCTCGATGAGGTCGAAAAAGCGCATCCGGTCATCTTTGATTCGCTGCTCGCCGCACTCGACGAAGGTATCCTCGTGGACGCCTACGGGCGCGTGACCAATCTCCGAAATACGATTATCATTATGACCACCAATCTCGGTGCCTCCAACCGCCAATCCATAGGCTTCGACAAAAATGCCCGACCCGATTACGGCGGCGCGATGCGTGGTTTTTTCCGTCCCGAATTTCTGAATCGAATTGATGCCATAGTCACTTTCAATGCGCTGAATAATGACGATATTCGCCTGATTACCAATAAAGAACTCCATGACCTGAAACAACGCGAAGGCTTTAAAAAACGCGATATTCGCCTGACCTTCACCGAAGCACTCATGGCACATCTCGCCGACATCGGCTTCGATGAACGCTATGGCGCACGTCCGCTACAACGGGCGATTGAACAGGAGGTGGTGTCGCCGCTGGCGCATTTTTTGAATCAGCATCCGGAGGTGAGTGATAGGGAGTTGGTGGTGGATTTTGTTAATGGTGGGGTTAGTATTTCTTGATTGGTGATTAATGTTACTTATTCGCTTCGTCGCGGTTGAATTTGAAATTTTTCGTATCTAATTTGATAGCGTTAAATGTTTTTGCGGGTGTGTTATCACCATTTTTTTGAGCTTTAAATGCCATCCATTCTTTGAAACCCGCTTCTATGCGCTGCCAATCTTCATAGGCAATCAAGACCTTAGATATGTTGCCCGCTTCGTCAGTGATGTATTCTATGCCGATGTTATTTGTCATATTCTGTGCTAATTTTTATTCAAATATACGGGGATTTTTTGCAGAAATCAATATCCAAATGTATGATTTTGAATTCTTATTTGGGGGAAATTCAAATATTTATTTTGTTGAATGAATTAC
>JAHDEO010000584.1 GCA_020628725.1 Saprospiraceae bacterium | reverse complement strand
TGAAAACTTGAAATTGAAAAAAAATACTGTAACTTTGCAGTCCATTTGATTTGAGACATTAGCTCAGTTGGTTTAGAGCGCTGCCTTGACAGGGCAGAGGTCACTGGTTCGAATCCAGTATGTCTCACAATTTAAGTTCAAGTACAAGTATCAAATTTAAGTACAATTTCTGATTTTGGCTGCGCCAAAATATCGTATTTGATTTGAAACTTGGTCTTGAACTTTTCTTTTTTCGGGGTGTAGTGCAGCCCGATAGCATACCTTTCTGGATATGAAGAGGGAGCAGGTTTAGATTTTGCCATTTCGACTATTGAGCGATGAAAATATTTGTAAATCAATGTTTTACAAATATTTTTTCGCTTACTTTCCATACTTTATCTCATTTTTTTCAAAAAAAAATTAAAATTTTCCGAACAATCAAAGAACTCGTCTCGTACAATATGTCCGGAAACACGATTATCGTTTGTTTGATTAAAAGGCTAAAATTATCAAACAAACACACAAGTTTGAAACGAATTTGCAGCAAGTGAAGGAAGGCTAAACCGACACTTGTATGGCAGAGGACATTGGTAGGCAACCTAATCTGTTTATCAAATATATGCTGATATGACTATCAGACCTCTAAATGTGAATTCGATGAGTGAGCTAAACTCCGTGCGCTTTGCGCTGATGCAGGAGCGAGAGGCTAAGAAACAACTGGAATATCTGGTTGAAGCCAAAACGCTGGAACTGTATGAAGTGAATAAAGCGTTGATCGACACGAACTGTGCGCTGGAAAAGCGTATTGACTATCGTACTTATGAACTCCAAAGAAGTTTGCTTCAACAGCAATTACTTGCAGAAATTTCCTGTTCGCTAAATTTGTTGGAAGATTTTGACGGGCAAATCCGTGAGACACTCCGTAAAATGGGAGAGTACGCCGAGTTGGAACGCATTTACATTTTTGAAACCGATGTAAAGGCAGGACGTGTGGTGAATAAATTTGCATGGTGTGCTGCAGGTGTGCGTATAGATACCGAAAATTTTGAACAAGCTATACTGGAGGCAATCCCCTGTTGCAAAAATCTCGCTTCGGGTGAGCGTGTGGTAGCAAGCCATTTGAGTGCTTTACCGGAGGCGTGTGAAGATGTTTTTCGTGGTCAGGGGGTGCGTTCGGTGATGATTATTCCTTTGTTTGTTCGCAATGAATTTTATGGTTTTGTCGGTTTTGATACTTGTACGAAGTATAAAGACTGGGATGAATCTGAAATCAATCTTCTCCAAACAGTCTCCAATCTTATCGGTCATGCTTACGAGCGCGAAATTACGAAGCGCGAATTGATTAATGCCAAAGAACGCGCAGAGGCAGCTGCAAAAGCTAAGTCCGAATTCCTATCTACCATGTCTCATGAAATCAGAACGCCCATGAATGCGGTGATTGGACTGTCACATTTATTGATGCAAGATGAACCGAAGCCCGAACAAATTGAAAATCTGAAAACGCTCAAATTCGCCTCAGAAAATTTGTTTTCTTTGATTAATGACGTCCTTGACCTAAACAAAATTGACGCAGGAAGAATTGAATTTGAACAAACTGATTTTAGTCTTGATACGCTTCTTGACGGACTCGAACATTCGTTCACCCTTCTTGCCAAAAAGAATAACACACGCTTTATCATAGAAAAAACTGCGGATGTACCACGTTCGCTGATTGGCGACCCGACCCGCCTCATCCAAGTATTGACCAATCTGGTCAGCAATGCACTCAAATTTACCAAAGATGGATTGGTGCAATTGAAAATCAATCTTTTAGAACAAAATCCGGAAACAACTCGACTGGCTTTTGAAGTGAGCGATACGGGTATTGGCATTCCTGCGGACAAGCTGGAAACGATATTTGAACCCTTCGCACAAGCCGAAACAAATACAACCCGCAAATTTGGCGGAACAGGACTCGGATTGAGCATTATCCGAAAATTATTGGCACTCCAAAATAGCGATATTCAAGTGGAAAGCACGCCCGGACAAGGCACGACTTTCTCCTTTGAACTTTCTTTCGGAACAAATCAAACAACTATACAACCTACTTCCCCCGCTCCAGTAACCAGGACTGACCTCAATGGACTCCGTGTATTATTGGTGGAAGACACCGACCTAAATGTGACAGTAGCTACCCAGATTCTTGCGAGATGGGGTGTTACAATTGACCTTGCAGAGAATGGAAAAATCGCTGTCCAAAAAGCAACAAAACAGCTATTCGACCTTATTCTCATGGATTTACAGATGCCAGTGATGAACGGCTTTGAGGCTACCAAAGCCATTCGTCAACTTGAAGGAGCACATGCCAATGTACCCATTATTGCGCTGACTGCTTCCGCAGAACTTGCGGTACGTCGCGAAGCTCTTGACCACGATATGAATGACTATATTGCTAAGCCCTTCAATCCGAAGGAGCTTTATATGAAAATGCAAAAGAATATTGCAGAACAACCTGTTAATGATTTTTGATTGAATGATTTTAGATTTTTGATTCAATCAAAAATCATGGACTCAAAAATCCAAAATTCATTAATTCCCCTTAAAAGCGAGGTTCGAACAGACATTGACTATCTACCGCCACAGACTATTTACCCACTTATGAATATCCGGCAGTAACAAGAAATGTTTAGAACAACCATTGCCTAAAGGAGTACAAGCCATATATCTCCTTGTTAATCACCGCCTTTGCGTCCCGGCAGAGGCGGTTTTTTTATTTAGTTCATAATTCATAGTTCATAGTGGATAGTTCATAGTTCATAGTTCGTGGACTGTTAAAGTATTTCGCGAAGCGAAATTAAAACTACAAACTACAAACTATGAACTATCCACTATGAACCACGAACTATGAACTATGAACTTTTCTCAAAATATCTTCTAAGAAGTGGATGTATGAAAATAGTGAGCAAAATAATGGCTGCGCCAATGTAAAATCCACTATTGAGTTCTTCATTTTCCTGAAAAATAAGCCATGCCATGATAATGCCGTAAATCGGCTCTAAATTGAGGGTAAGATTGGAAGTAAATGCCGAAATATGTTTGAGACAATTGAGTGCAAGTACATAAGCGAATGTGGTACAGACCAATGCAAGTATCACCAACCAAAACAAATCAGACGTGGAAGGTATGAAAGTAGAATTACCAAATATTTGCCCATAAAAAGGAGCAATCAGACTTAGAAAAATCCAACCACTTCCAAGTTCGACAAAGGTGATTGCCATTGGAGAAGATTTGTTGACAATCAGTGCATTAAGACTGGAAAAAAACGCTGCCAATATCGCCGATACTAATGCCATTATAATTCCGACGGTGTAGCCATCATTCGTAAAACGGAAAATCATATACATACCCGGCACTACGAATATCCCCAAGGCTACTTCATACCAACGTATGCGTGTTTTTTTGACTAATGGCTCAACAAAAGCCGTGAAAAAACTCGTCGTCGCCATAACACCGAGCGTTACAGATACATTGGAATATTTGACAGCACCAAAAAACATCACCCAATGTGTCGCCACGACTATCCCTATTCCTGCCAATCGCCACAATAATCGGTGTGGCATTGCCCGTAATGCTTTAACGACACCCGGCAAGAGAAGCAGACTTGTACATGTAATCAGCAATCGCCACCATACCATAGGTAGCTCCGAAATCTGTATCAAACGTCCTAAAATTGCCGTAAAACCAAACAGCAAAACGGCGGTATGTAATTGTAAATATGCTTTATTAACCGGATTCAATGTGATGATTGTTAGATTGTTTCACTGTTTCATTGTTTGTTTCGATTTTTCGCTTTGCAAAAAATGCACTTGCCAACAATGGAACAATAAACAATGTAGCCATGATGAAAATTGCAAGTTAATCATTTTGATTTTT
>JAHDEO010000583.1 GCA_020628725.1 Saprospiraceae bacterium | reverse complement strand
ATTATATGTCAGTGTATTATCCAAAATATCAACAGCTTGTGGCGTCATGACGCCGACATGATTACGATGTTCTACGACGATATATGTGGTAGTTGTTCCGTCGGGTAATGCAAATATTTCAGGTATTTCTACTGTACCATCTTTGAGTAAGAGAGCAGCGGTGATACCGATTTCCGTATTTTTTTGAATATCCGTCCTAAACGAAACCAATACCCAATCGACAGCTTCGGCAGGATAGTCGGCATCTGTCCAGTCGATACCTTCCGTGCCTTCGTAGTTCCACGGCGGACGGTTGTAAGGTTGTCCTGCAGGTGTTGGGGTAGCGAGATTACTTACAGGTGTTTGCCCGGGCAATATGTGGCGGTCAGTATTGAGTACTGTGGTCATTTCTGAAATGACAGGGTCATATGCGCCTTCCAAAAGAACTTGAATATCGAAATCAATACGTCCGAAGCTCACAGAAATTTCGCCCTCTGTTTTGAGTGGTTCTACATTATTGACATGGTCTTTTGCTATGGTGAAAAACTCATAGGTATAACCTGATTCGCCTGTAAATGTATAGCTATTGCCAAAGATTTCACTATCCAATAATTCAAATGGACCGCCATTGGTCGAATAATAAATACTGTAACTTTCAACGCCTACTCCGTCGGGGTCATCTTGTCCTGTCCAAGTCAATTCTACAGATGTGTCGTCTATATTTTGCGAAGCACTTATCGCACTTGTAGGTGCAACAGCATCTATATAATTCACCCAAGTATTTGTAATAACAGGTTCGTTGATGTCGAATATAATACTGGCTTGTGCCTGTATGCTATCGCCTGTCACAACGGATGATTTAGGTAAAATGGTGTAATTGACAAAGCCTTCTCCCGTACTCAAAGAGTCATTGACAGGAAGCACTCCAAGTAAGGGGTCGTAGGGTGCCAATCCGGTCTGTCGGTCAATTGCGCGGAAGAACCAGAATGCTTCATTATTAATTACATCCAATCCTGCGGTGACTTGTACATCTACGCCGAGTTCATCGGTTGTACGAAGCGTAGCGGTATAATTTGCACGATTTTCCGGTACGGTAAATTCGAGATTGGCAAAACCAAAATCGCCCAACCGGAATGTGAGTGGATCTACATTGGGGTCAAGTGCTTGGCGAATTTCTATGGTTTGTGCAGGTGCATCAGCAAATTCAGGGTCATTTTCACAGAAAATGGTGTATGGCAGTATTTGTTGTGAAGATACCCAACGTAGGCTGTCGGGACTGATATAGCCGTTGGGTCCTACAATTTCGTTAGGGTCGCAAGATTGGGTGACATCGTGGCAAATGCCTTGATAAAGACAATTCAAAGCACCCGTACATGATAACAGCAATGGTGCAGCACCACCTCCGGTAGCAGCAGTAGCGGCAATGGAGGTACCGCAAGCAAAACCCGACAGGAAGCACCCAAAGGCACTCGGAGGTCCGCTTACGTCAGTACATGGAGCCATAGCATCGCTTCCTGATGCTGCGAGTCCTGTTGCGGCTTCGTACAAATCAAGTCCATTCTTTGCTGTCCTGATACCATTACCGACATCTACAATACCTATTATCTGCGAACCGCAGTTCACAACTTGTCTGGTGGTTTTATTACACAAAAACTCAACTAATGCACTGCAACCGCCGTCAGGTGGTGGAGGTACAGGCGGGGCATAACCTCCGCCGGACGACCCCGAACTACCGCTTCCGCCGGGGAAGGAGCCGGAACCCGAACTACCGCCCGAACCGCCTGCTGAACCCGGAGGTTGTGGGAAGGAGGGATAAGATGAGCCGTTGGGTCCGTAGTCGCCGGAAGGTGCGCCTGAATCGCCGCCGTCACCGCCTTGTCCGCCGTTGCCGCCTGTGCATCCGGCACAATCACCACCTTGTCCGCCTTGTCCACCTTGACCGCCCGGGGCATCACCACCGCCAGTTCCACCTTGTCCACCTTGTCCGCCTTCGCCACCTTGACCGGAAGTACAACCGATGCAGTCGCCGCCTTGTCCGCCTTGTCCGCCTGCACCGCCGGGTTGTCCGGGCAGACCGGGACCACCCGATCCACCTTCGCCACCGCATCCGGGCGGAATATCGTCATTACCAGGACCGCCTTGACCGCCGGGAGAACCTGTCTCGCCGGGTGCGCCGGGTGCGCCCGGAACGCCACATTCGCCGATACCGGGTTGGTAAGCATTAAAACAGAGGTATAGCGTATCGGGAGTTGTTCCTGATTGTTGCAAGGAGAAAGTACCGCCATGAATTTCGTTGTAATACACGAAATCAGATATATCAATGGCGATATTCGTGCTGTCGTAACCGATAATGCCTTGCTCAGCGATGATAATGGGCCAACATTTATCCCCTGCCGGATACCAACCACCGAGATAGCCTTTCCAATTATTATAATCCAAAGAAGAAACCCGCACATAAAATGGCGAAGCAGCCGTCGAAGTAAAAGTAATCGTTCCCGTAGAATACACCAAATCCCAACCGGGGTCTTGCCCTGTCGTACCTGCGTATTTGTTGATTTCCCAAAGATAATCTTCACCGGAAGTACAGACAATAGAACCGACCTCCCGCGTACCCGGACTTTCTCCCGGACTGTAGGTGTAGTCGTCAGGATTGTTGACTAATCCCGAACCTTGTACACAATCCACGCACTCCAAATCCACGCCGATAGTATCGGAAGCTGTAATAACACCGAATTGAATGAGATTACCCACAACAGCATTTCGCCATATATCTTTATCATAAACACTATCCTCAAAGTCATATTGGTCTTTGTTGAGATACATGACTTGCCGGATGGTTTCACTTTCGGAAATAACGTGTTGTATATATTTTTCGGTACTGTATCCGTTGGCTTTGGTATCAACGGAAAATGAATTATAGACAAAGTTTCTGAATTTTAATTTTATTAATGCTTCTTCTCCGGGTGTCAGATTTTTTATTACAAAAGGAAATACTGAGGCACCACCATCCTGATAAAAATGTTCTTCAAAAGTCAGGGTGTCCGAACTCAAATCGTTATTCGTAAACATATTGTCAGACACCTCAAAATCAGTGGCTTGTATCGGTAAATTCCAAGCTAAATCTCCGGGAATATAGTCGATATTGACATTGCCTATATTGACAATTCTGTATTCGTATGTAGCTGACCTTCCTACTCTTATAATGTCAGGACCCAATTCAAAAATACCAATTTGATAGCCCGTAGGTACTTCCACTCTAAACCCATCTGCCAACATCACTACATCGCCATTTGGATTTTCAGCAACAAGGTCGTATTGTCCTTCGGGTACACCTGTCAAATCCCAAAAGATACGCATTTCCATACTGCTTCTGAGTTCCTCGATTGTACCTGTAGCCAGAGTTGTGCCGTTGTCTTCGAGTCGGACTTGTGTGGTAGGTCTGAAACCTGCACCTGTGACTGTGACAGTGATTTCGCCCTGTCCGCCATAATCGGGTGTAGTATTGAGGAGAGTAAACGGCAGCGTTTGTACCAATACATCAATGTCCTGCGGCGTAGTAAATGTAGTTTGTGATTGTATTAAAATGTAATACGTACCCGCCTGCGTGCCGGGTATGAGCAAGGTGTGTTGTGTGCCGCCGCCGTCGGTGCTGTATTGAGCATTATTAGGGTCGGGAACGGTTTCGTAGGAAACAAAAATCTCATTCAATCCGACATCTTCATTGCTACTCAGGTCAATTATCATATCCAAATCTGCGCCTACGGTGACTTGATAATAGAGGTAATCACCATAATTCAAATTGGTGTTTTCGACCACATTCACCGTGATTTCCGGTACGATGACATTCACTGTCGTTGCAGATGATTTGGTATTATTGAGCAATTCTGTTTCGCTGACATTTCCTGCGGTATTCGT
>JAHDEO010000582.1 GCA_020628725.1 Saprospiraceae bacterium | reverse complement strand
CAACAAATATCACGCAATTGCCGTAATATCTTCGATAATTGCGGGTAAGTCTTTTTCTGTTGCAATGGTCGCAAACCACTTTTCTGTTTGGTCGTGATTGAGAAAATTGTTGAGACTTTCGAGTACGCTGTTTTTTTGCGGAAAATCGGCATCACGTAGCATGGCGTAGAGATTATCAATAAGTGCGCGTGGGTTTTTATCCTGCTCGAAAAGCCGGAAAGCAATCGTGCCGGACAATTCCAGATATTTAAACCAATATTTCTTAGTTGTTATCTCCCCGTTGATGTTGAGCATTTGAAAGGCTTCGGCTACTGCACCTGCAGTTTGTGGTCCCCACTCACCGTCAATAAAGACCGGAATGTTGTAGATGTAATTGAGCGTCAGTTGTACATACAATACTTTCGACCTTGAAGTTTTGTCAAATGTCAAAGCTGCGCTCTTATCCATATGCCAATGGTCTTTGTGGGAGTTGTTGTAAAAATAATTGAGGACAACCCCGAAGTGCTTTCTCAAATAGGATTCAATACCCAAATACAAAATCGGGTCTTGCCGGAAATTATTAGTGACGAAGGTGTAATCCTCCCAAAATATCGCATCCAAATCAAAGGCTCTGCCCGGACCGTGCTGCCCCGGTTTGTTGACTTGAATGCCCGCCGTAGTGATTGCCTTCGGCGTACCCAAAGGACAGGCTTTGAATAACTCTCTGAAACAGGATTTGAGTGTTTTGTTCAAGTCTTTTTCAACGTAAAATGAACTCCGATAGCCGATAGTGCCGTAGGGATGTTCGTCGGTACGAGCGTAGTGCAAGGGAATCTTATTTATTTGGTCGATGCTTATCATGGGTGTATTGATGCTTTCGAGGAGTTCCTCGACTGCTTTTTCAGCATCAATACAACCGTATCCATAAATGGTAGAGTGACCATTGGCATCATAATCTTGCAAATTGCCTACTTTTCTGGCAGTGCGTTCGATAAGGTCTTTGACATCTTTGGCGTGCATACTCGGGTCAATAGACAAGATTAATGCACAGATACCGGCTACCAAAGGACAGGCACTTGATGTACCGCCAAATTCGTGATAATAATCGCCGGGACCATAGCCTGCATACGCCTGGGTATTGTCATTAAATACAAAAGTACCCGTAACATCAGAAGTCGTGATACCTACCCTTCCGCTTGAGGGCGCACATACAGAGATGTTTTTGCCGTAGTTGGAGTAGTTGGATTTTTTATCCATGCTATTGATGGCACTAACGGCAATAACATTGGGGTGGTTGGCAAATCCGTAGTGACTGCTTTTGTCGGTTGCCTCGATGTCAAGATTGTCGTTGCCCGCCGCAAAGCAGATGACCGTACCAAGGTTATCCCTTCCTTCTTCAGCGCATCTTCTGATAGCTCTTTTTTGTCTTTCGGAAAGTACGTACACATTGGCGGCGGCTCCCCAACTGCAACTCAATACCGATGCTCCTTGCTCACGGGCATAGTCAAACCAACGCTCAACGGATTCGTCTGACAACCACCTTCCCCAGCGTATGGGCATCAATCGGCTGTTGGGTGCTGCTCCTAAGATGCCTACACCGTTGGCACTGCCGAGTGCTACTCCGGCACATGCTGTACCGTGCCAGTCGTTATAATTCGGTGAAGGGTCGGGGCTGTTGCGAATAAAATCCCAAGGGTTTACAATTTTACCAACGTCCGCCAAGTCGGGATGTATCAGGTCAAAACCGTCATCTATAATCGCCACAACGACAGAAGAACTTCCCATAGACCTCATTCTTTCCCAAGCCTTGACGACCCGTGCATCTGCTCCGGCTTCGAAGCCGATGTTGGTACCTCTGTGGTATCCTTTATTTTCCAGATGCCACTGATTGTCGAGCAAGCCGTCGGCAGGAAGTGAGAAGGAGGAACATAGTCTACCCGGCGTACTGAGGTCAGGTTCGGCTATCTCGACGTACTTGGATTTTTGTAATTCAGCGACTATTTTTATCGGATTGAGCGAATCTTTTGAAGTCCTGACTACCAGCTCTTTCTCTCCATATGATTTTACGATTTGGAGCTGGTGTTTCTCTATCAGTTTTTGACATTGCGCGGTAGTGGCTTTGTCATTGAATACCAAGTATATTTCTCCGGTTGGCACAAAAGGTACACCATCATCAGAGGTGTGGTAAGTGTGTGTGCCGGTCTGAATTTCATAGGATGATCTTAGTTTGTCTAAGATGACTTCAATGTTATCCGGCACATCAGAAACATTCAAGATGTTGAAGTTACCTAATTGCGCTCCGGTGTCCATCTCCCGAATCCTTCTTCGGGAAGGACCACCGGTAGTGCCTTCGTTTCTGTTGGGTTTGATGCCTATCAGGGTTTCGCTTTTGACCAAGTGGAGTTGCTGTCCACCGTAGTTAATTGTGATGTCATTCATGCTTCATTTTTTAATGTGTTTGAGTAGAAATTTTTGCTTTTTTGTTTTTGGAGTATTTCTCAATATCGCCCGAGTAATAATTTATATGATTTTTTATTATGCAAGTAAATTATTTTTTTTGTATTTTATAAACAACCCATTATCAATTTATGTGTTAAAATAAATTAAAAATTATTTCAACACATAAAACATTAAAAATCATAACAAATTGAAAATTATATACGTTATTAGTAAATGGAAAAAGAAAAGATACTGCACCGTTTGAAGGATTGACTTCAAACTTTTCGTCAATGTCATTAACAGCATATCCGCCTTTTGGTAGGGAAATCTCCGGAATTTGAATAGAATTATACGATGCAATTTGAATGTGGGTTAATTCGGATGATTTACTTAGACCAAGGGCGTTTCTTGAATGAGTATTTTGATTTGTTTTCAATAGATTTTAATTTTAGGATAAATAGATTTTTATTAGACACATAAACTTTTAAAAAGTCTACGCTACAAAAGTAAAAAACATTTTTTAAATACAAAATAATTAATTATTTTTTATATTGCGATTTAAATTTATAGTTAATATATCTCTACGATAATGACCATTCTAATTGCACCGGATAAATTTAAAGGTTCACTAAGTGCGCTCGAAGTTTGTGAGGCAGTCCAAGCGGGTATTCGCCAGTTCAATCCCAATGTAAAAACACTCATCCGTCCACTCGCTGATGGCGGAGAAGGTTCGTTGGAAGTCGTAACCCAGACATTCCTGTCTGGTCAGCAAAATACTGATACACAAACAATTACCCTAACCGTAGCCGACCCACTCATGCGTCCTATTCAAGCCCAATATCTCATCGCCGACCAAACCGCTTACATCGAAATGTCCGCCGCATCCGGTTTAGTTTTATTGGCTGAATCCGAGCGTAATTGCATGAATACAACTACCTATGGGACTGGTGGAATGATATTAGATGCTATTCGCAGAGGCATCCGCGATATTGTGTTATTTATTGGTGGAAGTGCGACGAATGATGTAGGTACAGGCATGGCAAGCGCATTGGGTTATCACTTTTTAGATGCTGATAAAAATCCGATAAATCCTATTGGAAAAAATTTGACCGAAATAAAATTTATAGATAATAAAAATTCACTATCAAACCTCGCAGACGTATCAGTGCGTGTATTATGCGATGTGACGAATCCTCTATACGGTGCACAAGGCGCAGCCCACACCTACGCACGACAAAAAGGCGCAAATGACACCGAAATCGAATATCTCGACAAAGGATTACGAAATATCGCAGAGATTTTGAAAGCACATGATTATCCCGACATTACCGACTTAGAAGGTGCAGGTGCGGCAGGTGGAATGGGCGGTGGCGCAGTCGCATTTTTGGGCGCAAAAATGGTGTCAGGTATTAGTTTTTTTATTGAATTAACCGACTTAGAAACGAAAATCCAACAAGCCGATTTAGTCATTACAGGCGAAGGCAAACTCGACGACCAAAC
>JAHDEO010000581.1 GCA_020628725.1 Saprospiraceae bacterium | reverse complement strand
ATCAATTCCCAATAAGCAAGTGAAATATTTGTGTAGCTTATATTGTTTGAAGTCTCTACTATCTTGAGTCGGTAATAATTGTTGCCGTTTACGGGTGATTTATCAAGATGAGAAATCTTATCCGAATCTAATATCGCAATAGTCGAGAAATCGTAACCGGTTGTAGAATGTTGTAATTCGTAGTAATCTACTGCATTACCTTGACTTATCTCTGCCCAATTCGCCAAAACACCTTCACCGTCAACCGACACGTCAAACAGCAAAAAATTACATATAATAATTCCGGTGTCTGTCGGCGATTCAACTGCGGTGAGTGAAGTTTCAGCAGCAATACCAAATGAGGGCAGTGTCAACATCAAACTCCCCAATGTAAAAAGCAAAGCGTAAATTGTTCTCTGTGTCATATTTCAAAAGTTTATTTATAAATTAATAAGAATTTAAACCAGTTTCAACATATCATAAATCACTGCTTTATAAAGCGAATCACCTCAGTCCCAAACTGTTCGCCTGATACAACTGCCATATAATGTCCGGTGTGTAACTTCCTAAAATCCAGAGAAACAGAGGTATAGCTTTCGTTCAACTCAAAATGTCTGAAATCTACCATACGTCCATGAGTGTCATAGATAATAACTTCGACTTCTTCTTCTACGGGTGAGGCGAGGCGAAGTTCAGCTACTGTCCTGACGATATTAGGAAATATATTATTGGTAGCTACATCCCACTCCGCCAATGAAATATCTGTATATATAAAATCACCTGCGCTTCCGTGTATTTTGAGTCGGTAATAATTAAAACCTAACACGGGTGAGTAATGAAGATGTGAAAACTCACTCGGCTCTAAAATAGCAATAGTCGAAAAATCGGAACCCGTTTTAGAATATTCCAATTCGTAGCGTGTGACGGGTTCACTCAAGCCTACTAAATCAGTTATTTCATTCAACTCCTCCCAATCCGCCAGAATACCTTTGTTAGTAGGCGATACCTTAAATGGAACTAAGAAAGTGGTATCCGGCACTTCTGACAGTGAAATTTCAATTGATATAGGAGAGTTGCCAAATGCAGGTAGTGTCAGTATCAAACTCCCCAATGCGAAAATCAACGCGTAAATTGTTCTCTGTGTCATAATTTAATTTTTTTGGTTTTTTGCCAAATCCCGTGAAATTGCTCTCGCGCACCCTTCACTTCCCTAAAGGGATTGCTCTACAACCTACTTTTGCGTGGGGCGTCCTTTAGGAATGAGGTGTGGGTAGGCAAATAATAATCTTCTTCCTCTGGATTTGTCAAAAACCATTTTTTTGTGAAAATACATTTAATCTAAAGACACAAAATACTGAAAATGAGTTGCAAAGGCAATTTTTTTTTTTAAAAATTCATTTTCATTCTTTTGTACAGTTTCAATATATGACTTATCTTCACTTTAGTGGTTCAAGACGTAAGTTTCGGATAGTTTAGACGAAGTTATTTTTTGTCTGAATGAGGTAGAGGTTCGTGACTTTAGCCGAGCTAAACGAGCGGTTCTCTAACGAAATTCAGGCGAAAAAGAACGAAGTAAAAACTGTCTGAAACTTACGTCTTGAACCATTAGTAGTGATGTTCATAAATAAGAAAACACATAACACATTAAACAATATAAATTTTTAAACATGAAAAAGAACATCTTAATCCTTGTAACGATTCTCTCACATGCATTGCTTTATGGTCAAATAACTAAGGACAATCACTCAAATTTATCTGAAAAAGGCTTTTTCAATCCGTCTACAGGAATTTTTGATAACCAACAAAACCTCGAAATACACCATAAGCAAGAGAGCAATTTTAATTTGGCTGATTTCGACTGTAAGTACCACAAGGACTTCTATACAGTAAATGACATAGGAAACATTCAGAAGTGGACTTTGCACAATGACACAATCACAGGTGGTGAAGTCGTCTTATCGGGTGCGGGATCCGGTTTGGCTCATTGTGGTATGAGTTCGCCCACTTTTTACAGCACATCACCTTATCCTCCCGCCATAATATACTATGACAGCCTCAATAATTGGGTAAACATCCCCACCTCCTCTGCGGTTTTTAATAATGGTGGTCACGCCAACGACCAGTATTACATGGGACTGTTTGGCACTCAAAACAGGATATTGTATTATTTTGACGGAGCTAACTTAAAAACTATTGATTCATTGAGTTTGAGCGAATCTTTCGCAGTAGCCGATATCGCAGTTGATACACTTGGTCGGGCATGGTTATTCAAAGGAAATGATTCCTTTTTTGCAACAACACTCAATGTTTATGATGATACAAGTCTTATTAGGTCTTATGACATAGAATTCAATTCATCGGGAGCATATGGTGCTTTCTTTTTAAATGATACACTTTATATAGGCATGGCTTATGGAGCACACCCCAATTCCATCGTACCCCTGATAATTGATGGCAATACCGCACAACTTGGCGAACCTATCCCATTTATATACGACAACTATTATGATATGGCAACTTGTCAAAATATTGAACCCATCGTTTCTTCCATTTCACAATTAACAGATAATCAAATCAATATCTTTCCTAATCCGACCAATGGAATCATCCACTTTCCGGTGGATATGCCGATCATTCATATTGAAATTTACAACTTGAATGGGCAAATGATTGTACAATCTCAACAAAAGAATAGTGTTGATATAACAGGTCTGCCAAGCGGGATGTATCTTGCAAAAATTATGACTCATAAGGGAAATTTTATTGAGAAAATAATCAAACAGTAAAGAAATCACTCATATGCTTTGGAATAAGAAAACTCCTCATTCCACATCGCTACGCGCATTTGATAGCGTTCTTCATCGTAGGGCCAACGAAAGGGCATAAAGGTTGATTCCAAATTTTCCTCTAAATCATCGGGCAACTCAGAGAAAAAGTCAATTCCTGTCAAAGTTTCCACCGAATCAACCGACACCATATAATCGCTGAGTGGCGCATCACTTTTTTCATTGGGCATGATGAATCCGACGGCTTTTTGGTCAGGACCTTTCAAGTCAAGTAACACCTTATAATAGGCACGCGGTGCAGCAAGGGCTTTGTCCCTTCCAAAGCGACGCTTCACCCGCCTCGTCAGCACAGGACCAACGACCACATAAAAATGCTCAGAAGTCAGGCACCAATCGCGCGTTTGCTCTTCGAGTTCACGCCAAATGCCTCGATTGAAAGATGGTTCTTGCGGACTGATATTGCTCATAAAGAAACTCTGCTTCATCGCCTCTTCCGAAAATGCCATGTCTGCCGCCGGTGCGAGGTGTCCTCTATCATAACCGCTTCGGGTGTAGTCAGAGGGTTTGGCAGAGCCGCTTTTTATCATCGGATCTGCCTTAAAGCTGCTGTGACGCTCTACTTTGTTTTCTTTTCGTAGATTATCGCCGTAGAGTTCGTAAGCCACCCATTCCGGCTGCTCGTATTTTTCGGCATAAGATAAGGAATAAAAATCGTGCGTAACGGTAGAGTTTGTAGTAGAAGTCGGCAGATAATTTTCCATGCGCTCTATTAAATCAGGTAATTTTTCCTTTTCTTTTTCATCCGTTCCCTCAATTTGGTCGATGGTATTTGTGATGACATCAGGTGACTCGCCCGTAAAATAAAAACTGTAAACAGCCAGCAAAATGGCAATTAAACCTGTAGGTAAACCCAACTTTGTGAGAAAGTTACGCACTTTACGTTGACCCGCTGTTTCGTTGACGGGTGATGATCTACTTTCATTAATTGAGGGTGCTGTATTTTCATTTTGAGGAATTTGAGGAGATTGGTTCGGTGTGTTTGATTGTTCAGACATTTGATTTAGTTTACCAGTTGATAAAGTTTATTGAGTGAATTAGGGAAATATTACGTTTTAAATTGGATAAAAAACAACTACAAATGGCATTATTTGAAATTTTCAAAA
>JAHDEO010000580.1 GCA_020628725.1 Saprospiraceae bacterium | reverse complement strand
GGAGAGCGAATATGGCGTAACGACTACTTTAGTTGTCGATTAATAAAGTTAGTTTTGCAGCATATTTTAATCATAAAGAAATAATCAAATGGGGTTAGATATTTACTTTTGTGCCAAAAATATGGAGAGGTTTGTTGAAGCTGAAAGGAAAAATAAAGATGTATCAGAGAACCGTGGACTTAGTAGGTGGTTTTGCTACATATTTTTAAGTGAGTATGCTCCAGAGAATCCGAAATCACGTATATCAGTATTGGGTAAAATTGCAAAAGTGGATGTTCTTCCTTTGATAAAAATGACTTGGTACTGTGATGAATCTGAAATGGAAGGAGAGCTGATACTTTATGATAACGAAGATGAAAAACAAGAATTTATTACAAAGACAAAACAAACAAATCTTGAAGTTATCGGAAACATAAATAGTGCATACAAAACCGTCAAAGATTTAATTTCAGGTTTATCCGAAGCAAAAGACCTGTTAGATAGAATAGAAACAATTGAAAAGGGTAATGTAATCACCTCTGAAGAAGGCAGTTATTATTTTTCTGATTTTGATAAAGATAAAGGAAAACGTTGTCCGGGTAACAACTTGGGGCAAGATTTGAGAAATTTAAAAAAGCAAATTGAATTAGCGATGTCGATAGGTGAAGACACTGTTTACTTTCGATTTTTCTGAAAAATATTCACTACATTCCACCAAACACAAATAAAAAGACCATTAAAAATGAGAAAAAAACTAATCCAAATAATAACATTAATAGCCATTTTATCCATAACAAGCTGTTACGAATCCCTTAATGAAAAAAAAATTTTCTTTGAAGGAATTGATTTTGAATCTGGGAATTATAAATTATTGGTGTATGGAACGGAAGGAGATTGGATAGAGGATTATCAAGATTTTTACATAGATGATATTCAGACTTTGAATGAAATAAAAAAGCAATGGGTATTCACAAAAAAGTCCGCTACAATGCCCTGCGGATATGGATACAGTTTAAAATTAGTCAATCAATCAAAAATATTAAAAAGTACGTTAATTAACATAGATTGTGAGTATATGTCCGGTTGGATAAGATTCCCCAAAAGGTATTTGACAGACCACAAAAAATCATTCAAGAAAATGACAGAAACAGAGATAGCCGAATTCTCGCAAAAGTACTTTAAAGAAAAATAAAAGACCGTTAGCCGTTGGTCGCCCCCCGTCCACCGTTTACCGTCCACCGTCAGATATGAGTGAAATTTACATCAAAGGCGCACGCGCCAACAACCTCAAAGACATCAGCGTCAAACTTCCTCGCAATCAACTAATTACCATTACCGGTGTATCCGGTTCGGGGAAGTCCTCGCTGACGATAGACACCTTGTATGCCGAGGGACAACGCCGCTATGTCGAGAGCTTGTCCTCGTATGCGCGACAGTTTTTGATGCGGATGAAAAAACCCGATGTGGACTTCATCAAAGGCATCTGTCCGGCGATTGCCATTGAGCAAAAAGTCAGTACGCGCAATGCCCGTTCTACCGTTGGTTCGCTGACTGAGATTTACGATTATCTCCGTCTGTTGTATGCCCGCATCGGAAAAACCTACTCCCCCGTTTCCGGCGAATTGGTCAAAAAACACGAAGTATCGGATGTCGTTGATTTTGTCTTTTCGCATCCTGCCGATACCAAAGTACAACTATTCGCGCCCGTCAAACAACACCCCGACCGCACCTTCAACGACACCTTAACCATATTATTACAAAAAGGATATACCAGAATACTGTCGCAAGATGAATTAGTGCGAATCGAAAGCATCCTCGACGGCGAACATAAAATTCCCAAGAAAACCCAATCAAAAATCATCCATGTATTGATAGACCGTTTTGTAGCGAATCAAGAAGAAGAAAACCGAAAAAGGGTCGCCGATTCGGTACAGACGACCTTCGTGGAGAGTGGCGGCGAATGTGTGGTGGACATCATCGAAGGTGAGCGAGTGACCTTCAATAATCGCTTTGAATTGGACGGAATGTTGTTTGATATTCCTACACATCAAATGTTTAATTATAACAATCCTTATGGTGCGTGTACCGAGTGCGAGGGCTTCGGCATGGTCATGGGCATTGACGAAAATAAAGTTATTCCGAATAAAAATCTGTCAGTCTATGAAGGCGCGGTGGCTTGTTGGAAGGGCGAAAAAAACGGGAAGTGGAAAGAGTGGTTTGTGAGTTCGGCGATTCATTTGGATTTTCCGATACATCGTGCCTACTCGGAGTTGACCAAAGAAGAAAAACGCTTGTTGTGGAAAGGCGATAAGAAAAATAAAATAAAAGGGATTGATAAGTTTTTTGAATTACTGGAAGCGAAAACTTATAAAATTCAGAATCGCGTCATGTTGGCGCGGTATCGGGGCAAAACGACCTGCGGTGTATGCGAGGGTACGCGCCTGCGTCCGCGTGCGGCTTACGTCAAAGTGAGTGGCAGACCTATCACCGAATTGGTCGATATGCCGATTATCGAACTGAGCGATTTCTTTGCGAATATCAACCTCAGCGAACACGATATGACGATTGCCAAACGCATGATTTTGGAAATCACCAACCGCCTCAAAGTCATGCAGGATGTGGGCTTGGGCTACCTCACGATTGGGCGATTGTCGGCGACCTTGAGTGGTGGCGAAACCCAACGCATCAACCTCACCCGCACACTCGGCAGCAACCTGACGAGTTCGCTCTACATCCTCGACGAACCGAGTATCGGCTTGCATCCGCGCGATACGGGCAGACTCGTCGAAGTCCTCAAATCGCTGCGCGATTTGGGCAATACCGTCGTGGTCGTGGAGCATGAAGAGGAGGTCATCAAAAACTCGGATTACTTGGTGGACATCGGACCTGCCGCCGGGATTCATGGAGGCGAAGTGGTCTTTGCCGGGGCGTACAAAAAAATTCACAAGGAAGCCAAAGACAGCCTGACCGCCGCCTACATGAGCGGTCGCATGGAAATTGCCTTGCCCAAAGTCCGCCGAAAAGCCACCAATCACATCACCATAAAAGGCGCACGACAACACAATCTGAAAAATTTTGACGTATCGTTTCCGCTCAATACGCTGACGGTGGTGACAGGCGTTTCGGGGTCGGGCAAGACGACACTCGTCAAGCAAATTCTCTATCCGGCACTCAAAATGCACTTGGGCGAAAGCGTGACCGTCAAGCCCGGTATTCACGACGAACTGACGGGCGATTTGAGTCAATTTACGCAGGTCGAAATGGTGAATCAGAGTCCGATAGGTCGCTCCTCGCGCTCCAATCCAGTGACGTATGTGAAGGCGTATGACGGCATCCGCAAGCTATTCACCGACCAACAATTATCCAAAATCAGAGGCTTCAAACCCAAGCATTTTTCCTTCAATGTAGAGGGCGGACGCTGCGAAACCTGCAAAGGCGAAGGCGAAATTACGGTAGAAATGCAGTTCCTCGCTGACGTAAAACTCGTCTGCGAAGATTGCGACGGACAACGCTTCCAACAAGACGTACTCGATGTGCAATACAAGGGCAAAAACATCTTTCAGGTCTTGGATATGAGCATCGAAGAAGGGCTGGATTTTTTCGAGGGACACAAAGACATCATCACCAAACTCAAACCGCTCAACGATGTGGGTTTGGGTTACGTGAAGTTGGGGCAATCGTCGAGTACGCTGAGTGGCGGCGAGGCGCAGCGCGTCAAACTCGCCTCTTTTCTCGGCAGAGAGCGCGTCACCGAACGCATCGTCTTTATCTTCGACGAACCAACCACCGGCTTGCATTTCCACGACATCCAAAAGCTACTCGACGCACTGAATGCCCTCGTCGAAAAGGGGCATACGGTCATCGTCGTAGAGCATAATATGGAAGTCATCAAATCGGCGGACTGGGTGATTGACCTTGGTCCCGAAGGTGGGGAACCGGGGGGGAATCTTGTGTTTGCTGGTACGC
>JAHDEO010000579.1 GCA_020628725.1 Saprospiraceae bacterium | reverse complement strand
ATCGCATGTATCATACCCCCTAATGCCAAGCCAACAGCTGAAGCAAATCCAGCCATTCTCCCCTGACTCATAGATATAGATACTACATACATCATTGAAGGACCCGGACTAGCCGCAAGCGTCAATCCTGCAATAGTAACAGCCATAATTGAAGTAAAATCTGGAAACATGACTACTTATTCTCTTTTTTTACGGTGTCTTCATACTCATTAAATCTTTCTTTCACATCTTTATCTTTTCTTAAATAATAAAAATCCTGAATTATTTGTTTTACAACATGCTTTCCCGCTATTATTGTTTTATAAGATTCATCCATATTAGGAAATTTATTTTTATCTAATACCGGAAACACTTTTTCAGAGAAGTTTAATGATGAAAAAAATGGAAAAGAAAACCTTTCTTTATTTAGATTTCGAACTTTATGAACATTTGATTTCAGTATTCCTCCGGTTAAAACTTCCAGCAAATCACCAATATTAAGGACTAATGTATTGTCCAATGGCGGTACATCTATCCATTGACCCTTTCTATTTTCTGTTTGCAAGCCTTCTTCTGTTTGATACAATAATGTAAATAGCTCATAATCCGTATGCGCCCCCATATTCATATCATTTTCTACTTGAGGCTCATTATTTTTTATATAGTGAATATGTCTCAATTGACTTGTTGATACATCCATTTTTTCTTTAAAAAATCCGGATTTTAGCTCAAAGTAAATTTCAAACAAAGTCAATATATATTCTGATAGCAATTGCATCTCCTTAAAATATTTTAAGGAGATTTCTTTAAACTGACTAATTTCCGGCCATACATTCGGTCCATTGAATATATTTCCCTTGTTTTTTTCATTTTCATCGAATGGTGTTTCAATAGAAATATCAAAAGCCTCGTATTTTCTCGCATTAATTTCATCCTTATACAACCCCTTTTCATTAAGGGAAACATAACCGCTATGTGAAGGCGATTTCTCTATGGCATACTTCATTTTATATGCTTCATTTTGTTGAAAGAATGTTTTTGACTCAGATAAAAGATTTTCAAACAACTCCTTATCTATATTGTGGTTTTTTATATACACAAGACCATTTATAATCAGGCTTTCTGAAAAGTTTTTTGCCAATTTAGCGAGTTGGTTTTTATCAAGATTTTGATTTCTCTTTATGTCTATTACAGGTACACATTTTCCTTTTTTAACGTTATTGTTATTCATTTTATAAATATTAAAAATAATTCCTTGTATTCTCGCTAACGTCCTAGTATGAATAATGGTAAATCATTCATCAATGAGACATTAAGTACTCACATTACTTAAATTTAAATGTCTTTTTATCCTTTTCGTGCATTGAATTTAAAAATACCCGCATTGCGAATATTTTTCATTCAAATACTTCGTGGAGGATATTGTGATGAGTAGGATAATACGGAGAAGTGTTTTTTGTAGTTGGATGAGATACAAACATAAATGTTTATTCTAACTTATGCAAATGAAATTAAATGTTTTTTGATTAAATAAAGGAGTGGAATCTAAAGAGGGGTAAGGAATAACATTTTCATTTACCTTACCTATTGTGCAAGGTAAAATATAAGGTGTTATTCCTTCTCTAATTCCAGATGAAATGTCAAATAAGCTCCTAAACCTTCCGTCTCAAAAACTAATCTTACTTCGGTTGTTTGGCGCAAGACGATAGAAAAACCAATGATATAAATATGATTAGATATCAGCATAAACTCGATTTCCACTTTAATATGAGTCTGGCGGCTGTCAATCTTGCCAAAGTCATTAAAATTATGAATCCAACCATGAAGTCAATGAACTCTTTTGTCAGAAAGGCATATAATACCAGACTGGTAATAAAGCTTTTCGACAAACTCAGCTTAAATGCTGAATTTGATTTAAATCATCACAAGGTGCAGAACGTCTTGCTATGCGGATGCATGACAACATGATATCAATCATACATTTATATTTTTTGTACGAACTATTGTCTATAATAAGAACCTGTAACTTTGGAATTGATTTTTGATTAACTACCCCCAAATGACTCCCACAAACAAGAATGAATGTTCTTTGCTAACTCAAAGGGCATTTTTTATGTATAATTTTGAGCAAATGCAAACTTGAAGTTAAACCCGAAATTCCTTACATTTGCGTGCTTTTTAGGGACAGAATCGTCCTTCACTCAAATCAAATAAATTCGTCGCAAATGAAAATAGGTATCATTCGGGAAGGAAAAGTACCGCCCGATTCTCGTGTTCCACTTACCCCAAAACAATGTCGTCATATTCTTGATAATTATCCCGTTCAGATTAAGGTGCAAAAATCGCCCGGACGCTGTTACTCAGATGCAGAATATGAAACCGAAGGAGTTTCTCTCGTAGATGACGTATCTGATTGTGAAATACTTATGGGTGTTAAAGAAGTGCCAATTTCCCAACTCATTTCTGATAAAACCTATTTTTATTTTTCCCACACTATTAAAAAACAAGCCTACAATCGCGACCTGCTTCGTGCCATGTTGGAGAAAAATATCCGCATGATAGACTACGAAACACTGACTAATGAACGCGGTAAACGCCTCATTGCTTTCGGACGTTTTGCGGGTATCGTGGGCGCACATAATGGCGTAATGACCTATGGCTGGCGTACCAAGACTTTCGACCTCAAACGTATGAAAGACTGCCGCGATTATGCAGAAGCCAAAACCATTTACAAAACACTCGAATTACCTGCTTTCAAAATCGTAGTAACAGGTTCAGGGCGGGTATCAAGTGGTGCAGTAGAAGTGTTGGAAGCGATGAATATACGCCGAATTACGCCTGATGAGTTTCTGAATAACGACTACGACGAAGCCGTTTTCACCCAACTCGTTTGTAAGGATTACGCCCAACATAAAGTCACCAAAGATTTCGATAAGCCTGATTTTTATGCCAATCCACAGGATTACGAATCCAAATTTGAACCATACGTACATGTAGCCGACTTAATGATAAACGGTATTTATTGGGACAATCGTGCACCTGCTTTTTTTACTGCCGATGATATGAAACGCAGTGGTTTTAATATCAGCGTTATCGCGGATGTGACTTGCGATATTGCGCCTGTTTCATCCATTCCTTCTACGCTGAAAGCCAGTACGATTGCCGACCCGATTTTCGGTTATAATGTGCAAACACATACGATGACTACACCACACCAACCCGGCGTAGTAGACATGATGACCATCGACAATCTACCCAACGAAATGCCTCGCGATGCCTCCCAAGCCTTTGGCGAGCAATTCATTAATAGTGTCTTGGAAGAATTACTAAATGATAAGGAAAGTCCTGTTATTCAACGAGCTACGGTAGCTGTAGATGGTAAATTGGGGGAACATTTCGGCTATCTGCAAGATTATGTGGATGGAATGTAGCACGGTGCTTCCAGCCCGTTTCACGTTAGTTTAGCTATACATACGCTGGAAGCCGCATTCTACGTATTCATCAACCGTTCCACGATATGAAACACCGCCGGACAATACACCACATTCTGCTGATGTAGTTTCAGATGGTCGGCAAATTCAAAATTATCGGTGTGTGGGTATTTGCGGCAGGCTTTGGGACGAACTTCGTAGACAAAGCAGGTATTATCTGATTGTAAAAATGGGCAGGGGGTGGTATTCATCACCATATCACCATCTTCATCCTGATGGAGATATTCAGATTGAAATTGAGCGAGTTTCATGCCGAGATGCTTGGCAATACGCGAAGCATCTGCCCGATTTACAATGGGCGGGATACTTGTACAGCAATTTGCACAATCCAAACAATCCAACTCGCCAAATACCTCCTCATGCAATTGTTCTGCACGTTCATTCAAAACTTTAGGCTTTTCGCGTTTGAGTCGGTTGATAAATTTGCGATGCTCCTTTTGCGTACTTACACTTCGGTTTTTCCAATCTTGTATTAA
>JAHDEO010000578.1 GCA_020628725.1 Saprospiraceae bacterium | reverse complement strand
GTTCCCCATCGTAATGCGTATGGCAATCAATGAAGCCCGGCACGACCCATTTTCCCGTAGCATCAATGACATGCGCCCCGTTATTTGCAGTAATATTTTCGGAGATTTGGACAATTTTTCTATCCTGTATTAGAATGTCTTGTATAACGGCTTTTTGGTCGGCATTTCCGGTAAATACTTTGCCGCCTTTGATGAGTGTAGTTGCCATAGTTGTCGGATGATTTGGTGAGGTATGAAGGTAGGAAAAAAAGTGGAAATACCGTAGCGTAATGCCTCCGGCTTGCGTCCGTAGAACGGTGCTTCCAGCCCGTTCCACGCGTATGAGGCACAACTAACGCGGAACGAGCTGGAAGCATCGTTCTACGGACGCGGACTGGAAGTGCCGCGCTACGACCCGTCCAACTTCATCTTCTTATACGCCACAATTCCACTCAAACAAGCCCCCGGGATCCCCTGTCCCGGATAAGTCGTATCGCCACAAACGTAGGCATTTTTGGCAAGTCGGGCATCGTTCATTTGCCAGGGTTTGATGCGAAGATATTGTGGGTAGCCACCTACGAAACCATATTTGCGCCCCGTCCAACCCTCCCATGCACGCGGCGAGGAGGAGTGCGTGTAGGCAATATTTTCTTTTAGTAGAAAACCCTTTTTAACCAACAAATCTATGACCGCCTTTTCAATTTTTTCTTTATTAAAATGATAATTTTTTTCGGGATGAAAAATGTGGGTACTCACCGACATCACCGACATACCTTCGGGCGCACGAGTCGTATCTGAAGGGTGATTGAGGCTAATGAAAATGCTATCAGAATTGATAATTGGAAGCTGTTCATCTACGTGAATTTGGTGGTGAATACAGTCGAACTCCCGATGTGCTTTGAAACCGATGCCCATGCTAAATGCACTCACCAATTGCTCTGATTCGAGGAGTGATTTGCGCTGAGTTTCGCCGGATTTCCAAAGGTCAAGTGTATTATTCAATGGGATGCCGGAGACGATTTTTTTGGCTTTCAATTGAATAGTCTGATTACGGTGAGTAGCGTCAAGATAGAAATGACCATTCGGCTGATGAATGGCTTGTACTTCGGTGCGATTGAAGATGGTACTACCTTGATTTTCAATATATTCACAAAACGGACGCACCAAATTTATCAAACCGCCTTCGACGTAATAATTCCCGTAATTCGTGTAACATAAAGCCGTTGCGCCAAATAAAACATTCACTTCTTCAATGCGGTTTTGGGCGGTAATGAGGAGTTGTTCATTTATAAAATCAACGAATTTTTTATTGTGTAATAAATTGTATTTCGCTAATAATTTTTTCATAGAAACAAACGCAGACGGTACATAAGGTAGGTGTTTCGGATGAAAATTTTTTATCATAGGAAAAAGGTCGCGCATACGCGAAGGCGGAAAGCTCAAATACCGCAAAGATGCCGACCACACAAAGCGACTCACCCGATAGCAATGTTCCCAAAAATCGCGCTGCCCCGTCTTGCCGAATACCCGTTCTGCCTCGCTAATCCAAGCATCTAATCTGTGAAATCGTGTCACAGTTTCACCCGTTTTCAGATGTACTTTCATGGGAATTTCTAATTGTCGTGCATTGATTTCGATACCCGTTTCATCCAACAAATATCGTAGCGGCATATCCTCATCCAAGCCCACCAGAGTCGTTGCGCCCGCTTCAAAAACATAGCCTTTTCGATAATACGAACTCACACATCCGCCGGGCAATAAATTTCGCTCGACCACCGCCACATCTGCCCCGTCACGCGCCAACAGGCACGCCGTTGTAAGGCTACCCATCCCGCTACCTATGATGATGACATCGTATGTTTTGTTTAATTTTTGTTGAATATTTTGCATAAAAAGTTAAACAAAATATTGTTTTTGATGTTCAAAAACGCTGATAGGGCGATAATAAGATTGCTCAAATTTTTATCCGAAAACGTAAAACGATTTTGTAAATCGTTCCCTGTATTGAAAGACGATTTGCAAAATCGTTTTACGTTTTTACTTGCTATATTGCTATGAATGCAGAAAAAATTAAGTTGAATGGAAACGGTCATCATGTGAATGGAACGATGTTGCATGTGATTGGAGACGACCATGTGGGAACTGCCTACGATACCCCGATGCGCGAGGACGCATTTGACCTGAGTGATGAGGAAAAAATGGAGAAAATCGCTGCGAATTTCCGGGAAATCATGCACACACTCGGACTCGACCTCACCGACGACAGCCTCAACGGTACGCCCCGCCGCGTAGCCAAAATGTATGTCAAAGAAATCTTTCAAGGGCTTGACCCTAACAACAAACCTCCCGCTACACTTTTTGACAATAAGTATAAGTACAAGCAAATGCTTATCGAGAAGATGATACCCGTACAATCTACTTGTGAGCATCATTTTCAGCCAATATATGGTAAAGCGCATATCGCCTACATTTCGAGTGGAAAAGTGATTGGTCTGTCGAAATTGAATCGGATTGTGGATTACTATTCACGCCGTCCGCAGGTGCAAGAGCGATTGACCATTCAAATTGCAAATGAATTGAAGAAGGTGTTGAAAACCAATGACATAGCTGTTTACATTGAAGCGAAACACATGTGCGTATCTGCGCGTGGTATCAAACATCACGGTTGCAGTACGGTGACTTCGGAGTATAGCGGCAAATTTTTAAATGAAAATACACGCGCTGAATTTCTCGCTTCGATTGGCGGATAATAATTAGTTAATTAGTAATTGATGAATAGTGATTAGTTTTTATATCAAATTGGTAATACTATAAATGTAATACTCGAACTTGCCTTGCATTTTGGAAATGCAAGGCAAGTCGTCAGGAATCAGCATTACATCTACAGGGCTACCATCAAATTAATCACTATTCACCAATCACTAATCACGAAAATACATGGAAAATTTACTAAAGAAAAATGTACTCGTTGTGGGTGCAACGGGTGGCATCGGAGAGGAAACGGTGAAGCTACTCAAAAGCAGTAGTGCGAACATCTATATCACCGGACGCAATGCGACCAAGTTGAATGAAGTGGCGCAAGCTAATAACATTCCGGCTGACCACACTTTCGCAATGGATGTAGCAGAACACGCTGATGTAGAGCGAGTTGCAACAGCGATTCACAGCGCGATTCCGCAATTGGATATTGTAATTAATGCAGCGGGAATTGGTATTATCAAACCATTAGAGAGCCTGACTTATGAGGATTTTGACCGCACAATTGATGCGAATTTGAAGGGTACTTTTAATTTGCTCAAAGCATTTATCCCACCCATGAAAGCTGCTAAGAAAGGATTGTTTATCAACATTCCCGGCGTACTTGGTAAGACGCCAATGGCGGGAGCAGCCGCTTATGCTGCTTCGAAATATGGTATCAATGGTTTAGTAAAATCTGTACGGGAAGAATTGCGTCGCACACAGGTACGTATCACAAATGTCTATCTCGGTGGCGTGGATTCGCCATTTTGGGATGACATCGACCTACGGGTGCAGCGCGATAAATTTATCACTGCCAAAGAAGCTGCACGCACGATTTGGTTTGTGTGTCAGCAGCCGACTTCGGGCGTGGTGTCGGAGATTGTGGTGCAGCCGTTTAATCATCAGGCTATTTGAAACGGTGGACGGTTGACGGTAGATGGTGGACGGGAAACGAACAATAAAATCACAAAAGCGGTGGGTTTAAACCCACCGCTTTTGTGATTTTACTGCTTTCGTAATCTCTTATTACATTTCTGCGCTTCCTTTTTCACGCCTTCACTTGGACTTTCAATCACCTTATCAATCACTTTTTCAAATTGCGGACTGGGTGCGGCTTCGATTTTTGGGTCATCTCTTTGTCGTTTGACTTCGCGGTAATATTGTGATTGCAAGCAACGAATTCTTAACTCTTCGGGTGCTTTTTCGTCGGTAATTACCTTTTGTATGACT
>JAHDEO010000577.1 GCA_020628725.1 Saprospiraceae bacterium | reverse complement strand
ATGCCTCAGAAAGATAATGACCTTTTTTAGGAACTAATGCTCATAATTAGCTGACTAATCACTAATAACGCCAACTTAAAATAAGAAAGGCAGACCGCAGGCGGCACAATCACAAGTGATTGTTGTCGTCTGCATTTTTTGTATCTCAGTTTAACTCCTCCATCTTCTCCAACAACCAGCGTTTATCATTGATAGATTTAAAATTATCAATCTGCTGTTGTACGCGCTCGACAGTGACTTTGCCATATCTATGACGGACTTTATAGAGATTTCCGGCTGCACTGACGAAATTTTCCCAACCTTGCTTTCCGTTGATTTTCAATGATTTATTTTCTCTAATAAAACGCTTGGTAGAACGAAATTGCTGCATCGTGCGCTCGTCATAATCATCATCCAGCTCATAATACGATTTCAAAATTTGCATTCGACAATTCACATCATAATTCGTATCTATCTTATCCACGCGAATAAAATGACTGATGGCTTGACGGTAATTTTTACGATAAAACGCAATCGCCCCCATATTAAATTGATACACCGATTCACGTACCGGTTTACGAATAAAAGGTTTACACATTTCCAAAACCTCCAAAGCCCAATCAAACTCACCGACATGGCAACTGATACTAATAATGTTTTTCAATTTGCTAATCGGAATGAAATCGCCTTCACGGAGTAGGTCTTTTTTCTCCATGATTTTATATAAATCAAACATATAGCGATGATACTCAGGTTTACCCTCGCGTATACGACGTGCACAAAATGTTGAAGCAATTTTGTAAAAATCAATCAAATTATTACTTGGGATTTGTACCTCAAAAAGATTCAATAAGTCCAACAAGCGATCATAAGCCGGATGCTCACGGGTTTGCATCATATCTATCGCCGCTTTGTATACCTGAATGAGTGGATGCGAAGCATATTGTTCCAACTCCAATAATGATTGTGCGGCATTGAAAACCCTAAAATCATACTGTTTTTTATCTGAAACACCTGCTAACGAAAGTGCAGTTAGTTGAAAATCAAGTTTTTGGATTAAGTAATGCAAGTCGAAGCTATGCACCAGCTCAGGCAAGTTATCTTCTTTGATAAGCGCACCCCGCTTATAAAGTAGATTGAGTCGTGCCATTTCAAGTTGATATTCATAAAAATGATAATCAATACCTCGTTGCTGCTGTTCTTTGAGTTGTTTTTGCTCTTTTTTCAGACTGCGTTCCAAAGCACGGAAATGGGTTTTTTCAGCTAATTTACCGCACAACAACATATTGTAATAAATCTTGTTTTCTTCCAATACTTCTACTGTAAGAAACTTTTTTACCAATGCAGTCAGTTTACCCATCGTGGCATCCAAGACCCCTTTTTGTTTCGTATTCAATTGGTTAGCTGAAACAGTGTCATTCGGAAAGATTTTTTGGTAAAGTGACAGCCGCAATTCTGAACTCAATTGTTCTTTATCTATAGCATATTTTTTTAATAATTTATATAATTTTATCAACGATTTATCGGTGTTGAAATAAGGACTTTCAACAAAACGGTCAAACTTTTTTATTTCGTTAACAGAAAAATTGCGAATAAATTCTATTAGAATTGGCGTCATATTATGTTAGAATTTTATTTTTAAAACAAAATTAATCAGCTAATTTACAAATACTTATCAATAACAAAAAAGAGGCTGTTTGGTTTATTTTTACTAAAAAACGAACGGCATAATATGAAAAATCTGCATACATTTGGACTGTACAAAGAATGAAGAGGTGTAGATTCGAGTTCAAGTACAAGAATCAAGTACAAGCTCAAGTGTAAATTCAAAATTCAAAATTAAACGTATGAGGTTGTTGTCATTATTCTTTGTATGTCTGTTCATAATACAGGCAAATGCCCAAAATGAACCTGTATTGCCAGGCGATTTTAACATGGATGGAACAGTAACTATCCACGATGCACTATACTGGGGTTTGGCGCATGACCAAACCGGACCGACAAGACCGAGTGCAACGATAAACTGGACGCCACAAAACGCTGATGACTGGGATGAAAGCATCCGGCAGGTCAATAATAAATTTCAAGATGGGGATGGAAATGGTGTGATTGATACGTTTGATTTGGAAGCTCTGCACCAGAATTTTGACAGCACACACCAATACATCATTAAAGATGGTACTGATGCTCCAACAAGTATTTGGTTGGTGCATTATGCTGCCGAAAATGGTGGTATTCGAGACAATCGCTACGAGATGAGAATAAAATCAGACAGCTTGCACGGCATAGCTTTTACTTTTGATTATAGCAATTTTGGTGATGCAGCACTTGACGTGGGAGTTAGTTTAGATGGACTTCCGTTTGAAAATGATGGTACAGTGGTAGAAGTATTGCGGGAAGATGATTATCGCTTGCATGTGGCGATTACACGAACCGATCAGAGTAATTGGATTATAGAAGACGACCCTATCGTCAATATTGTGGTATGTGAGGATGTTGCGACACTCGTTTCGCCGCCAGAGGTGTATATTAAAGATGGAGAATTTATTAGAGAAGACGAAGGACGAATACAGCTTTGGACCCACTCTTTTCAGACTCCACCGCCTCCCAAACCGGAGTGCAAAATCTTGTGGGATGGCGAGCAATGTATCTATGAAAATGGTATGATTAACTCAGAAGTTGTTGAGGATAATTACGCTTTTGAAGGTTGGCTGTACGATGGTTTGGCAGGTATAAATATGGATTGTCGGCGTTGGACGGGGCAGGATATTTCTGGGTACGATACGCTATCATTTTTGATAAGAACGGACGAAGAGGGAATTGGTGAAGCGGTTGATTTTTTTATCACAGATGTAGAGGGGAATGAAAGTAATACCTTTACGGTCAATGACTTGGATACAGGATTTCAAAAAGTTGAATTTCCGCTTGAATTGTTGACAAATGATGAACCTGTACTGGAGGCTATAGAGTGGGTGTACTTTGAAGCAGTGGGGAATGGAGGAGGCTTCACGATATACGTAGATAAAATTGTATTGGATGATGACATCCCACTTTGGAATGGCGAAAAGTGTACTTACAGAGATGGTATCACCAATGAGGAACATGCCTATAATGGTCGTTACAGTTTCGAGCGAATTATCGACCCATATGAATGGAATCATTCTGTAATTAGCATATTCTGTCAGCAGGATGTGTTGCAAAATCTTTCCGAATCTGACGAGATTTGGTTCTATGCGAAAGCTGACCAGCTTGGAAAGACATTTAATTTTTATGCTTCGGAGGCGTATAGAGATTGGGGCGATTGCAATACATTAGATATTAGTGATTATATAGAAGAAGGTGAATTGACTGACGAATACCGCCTTGTTCGCATCCCCTTAGATTCCCTGATGAATGATAGTTGTACGCTTGAAAAAGTTCAGGCATTACATTTCTTCAATCATAGTGATATTGAATTTAAATTCTATATAGACGACATACAGGTATACAGTGAAGGCTGTATCACGTCTGTCGAAGATCCCGAAACAATTCATAAACAACAGCTTATCATATACCCGAATCCCGCGTCTGAATTTCTATCCATACAACTACACTCCCGGCAAAGCTCGCGAGGACAACTTCGCATTTTTGATATGCAAGGCAGAATCCTCGACCGCTTAAGCACTCAACTGACCGCAGGACAAAACACAATCACGTATGCGCCTGCCACTCTAGCCGCAGGCGTCTACGTGATACAAATTGAAAGTGAACACGAATTTTTTACTGGTAAATTAGTGATTGGTGAGTAGTTTATTGAGTTTTTTAAGTTCATTAGGTTTACTGAGTTTATTGGGTCTATCAATTTGTTATACAAGTTGATAAAATGAATTTCATAAAATGAAATTTACACCTGATACACTTTATAAACTCAATAAACCTATTGAACCCAGTAAACTAAATCAACCAATCACTAACTAAAGCACAAGAGCAATGAAGAAGAACCACTT
>JAHDEO010000576.1 GCA_020628725.1 Saprospiraceae bacterium | reverse complement strand
TTCCCAACCGTCCTTCTCTAAGGCTTCCCTAACATTAATATTTGTCAAGTCTTGACATAAGCAATATACTAACAATTTGAGAAAAAAACAATAGCCGAATCAATGCGCCTCCAACCAATTCTCCCCGGTATCCATACCCACCACGATAGGCACTTTCAGGTTGGGAATGGCATTTTTCATTTTCTCTTCGATGATAGGTTTGACCGTTTCGAGTTCCGATTTGGGGACATCGAATACGAGTTCATCGTGGACTTGCAGAATCATTTTGGTCGCAAAATCGCCTGTGCGGATTGCCTCGTGAATATCAATCATCGCCACCTTAATCATATCGGCAGCCGTGCCTTGAATCGGGGTGTTGATAGCGTTGCGCTCGGCTTGGCTGCGGGCAAGGCTACTCTTTGAATTGATGTCGCGGAGGCTGCGTTTGCGTCCGAGTCGGGTGGTCACGTAGCCCGTCTCGCGGGCTTCGTTGACGACGCGCTCCATGTAGCTTTTCAGACCCTCGTATTGCTTGAAATATTGCTCAATGAGTTCGGCGGCTTCGGTGCGTTTGATGTCGAGTTGGCGGGAAAGGTTGGTCGCGCCTGCACCGTATATGATGCTGAAATTCACCGTTTTAGCATTACGTCTTTGGTCGGCAGAGACTTCATCGAAAGGCACACCATAAACCCTTGCGGCGGTGGCACGGTGGATGTCCTGCCCCTTGCTGAATGCCTCCAACATCGCCTCATCGCCACTGATTTCGGCAATCAGGCGGAGTTCGATTTGCGAATAATCTGCCGCGAGTAAGGTGTGGTTTTCGTCTCGCGGAATAAAGGCTTTGCGAATCTGCCGACCTGCTTCGGTGCGTATCGGGATGTTTTGCAGGTTCGGATTATTGGAACTCAATCGCCCCGTAGATGCCAATGCCTGATTGAACGAACTATGCACCCGACCGGTCTTTGGATTAATCATTCGCGGGAGTGCATCTACATAAGTGGAGCGTAATTTGGCATAGCTGCGATGGCTTAAAATATTATTTATAATCTCATGGTCTTTAGCGAGTTCTGACAGTTTTTCTTCATTGGTAGAATACTGTCCCGTCTTAGTTTTTCGCCAGCGATAGGGGATTTTCATTTTGTCAAATAAAACCTCTCCCACTTGTTTCGGCGAATCCAAATTGAAAACCGTACCCGCCTCGTCATAGACTTTTTTCTTTAAATCCTCAATTTCTTTTGTCAATGTTTTTGAATAATCATTTAGAAAATCCGCATCCACACGAATCCCCTCAAATTCCATATCTGCTAAGACATTTATCAGAGGAATTTCGACATTATTCAGCAATCTACCCAAATCATTTTCCTCTACTTTCGGATGCAAAACTTCTTTTAACTGCAAAGTAATATCCGCATCTTCGCCCGCGTATTCGCTCACCTGTGCGACGGGTACATCGCGCATCGTGAGTTGATTTTTTCCTTTCTTTCCGATTAATGATTCAATCGAAACACAAGCATAATTCAGGTACGATTCGGCAAGGTAATTCATGTTGTGCCGCTTCTCCGGTTCGATGAGATAATGCGCCAACATCGTGTCATAAAACCGCCCTTTTACCTCCACATCATACCACTTCAATACGATGATGTCGTATTTGAGATTTTGCCCGACTTTTTCAATATTTTCATCCTCCAAAATGGGTTTAAATTCTGCCACAATCGCCTTTGCATCTGCCTCATTATCAGGCACAGGCACGTAGTAGGCTTCATTTTTTTTATAGGAAAATGCAATACCGACCAATTCCGCTTGATTCGCGTCAATTGAGGTCGTTTCAGTATCAAAACAAAGGACTTTCTGTTTGCTTAATTTTCGGATTAAATCAGCACGTAATTCGGGCGTATCTATCAGGTGATAATTGTGGTTGACGTTTTCAATATTATTAGTCGCAACGGAAAATTCTGCAACCCTTTTCTCCTTTTTTGCCTTTGTTGCGACTGCATTTCCGAATAGGTCGGTTTGTGCTGTTTTGTTGTCGGTATGTTGGTTGCCTTTGGCATCAGTACCCCCCAAAATCGTCTTGGATAATGAGCGAAATTCCAACTCCCGAAAAATCTCTGTGAGTGTCTCCTTATTAATTGCTTCGACTTGGTATTTTTCATTATCAAACTGAATTGGCACATCAATTTTTATCGTCGCCAATCGCTTGGAGAGCAAGCCTTGTTCGGCAAAATTTTCGACATTTTCTTTTTGTTTGCCTTTGAGTTGGTCGGTGTTTTCGAGGAGGTTTTCCATTGTACCAAATTGCTTCAATAGCTTCACCGCCGTCTTCGCCCCGATGCCCGGAATACCCGGAATATTATCCACCGAATCGCCCTGCAAACCGAGTATATCAATCACTTGATCCACGCGCTCAATTTGCCATTTTTCGCACACTTTCTCCGCATCCAAAATCTCAATACCATTGCCAAATCGGGCAGGTTTGTACATGAAAACTTTATCGGAAACCAACTGAGCGTAATCCTTATCCGGTGTCATCATATAGACCTCAAAACCTTCTTTTTCTGCCTGTTTTGCCAATGTCCCAATCACATCATCCGCCTCATACCCCTTGCTCACCGCTATGGGAATATTCATCGCCTCAATAATCTGTTGGATATAAGGAATGGCAGTCGTGATGTCATCGGGTTGCTCCTCGCGATTGGCTTTGTATTCGGGAAACATTTCGTTGCGAAAAGTACCGCCGGGCAGGTCAAATGCCACCGCAATATGCGAGGGTTTTTCTTTTGTGAGAATATTCCACAATACGCGCGTAAAACCATCAATCGCACTCACATTCAGCCCTTTAGAATTGACCAAAGGACGCTTGATAAAGGCATAATGCGCCCGATATATGAGGGCGTGACCGTCGAGTAGGAAGAGTTTTTTGTCTGACATTTCGCAAGATACGAAGTTTTCAAAACAAACAACCTAAACTCAACGACCAATCAAAAACCTCCAAACCAAAACGTCATTCTGAATTTATTTCAGAATCTCCTGAACTACAAGCACGATGTCAAACGTGGGCTGCGATTTTGTATTTTATACTGAAATAAGAATTTGTAGATTTTGTGCAGCATGGTTTTCCATCGCCCGGGAGTCCCGACAACTGTACGGGAGAAACGAGTTCAGCATGACGGTTGCTTTTTTGGGGTTTTGGTTCGTGTATTTTAGCAGCCTTGTCTTTTCTTCAATTTAAATTTCACACGCAATTCAACAGATTTTCCGGGATTTTCTTTGAGGATATTAATCATCGGGCAATTGTCCTTTTGTAGCGGGCAGACGTATCCTTGCGGTATGAAGGCTTTGCGAATCGCTGCTTCTGCGGAGTTAGTTGCCGAACAGACGCGAGCCGTACCAGTAGGTAAAAATATCAATCCGCGATCGATAATGTACTGATAGTAATGTCCCAACCAATAAGCGTCTTCTCCTTCGTCTTTGCCGTCTTCATAGTCCATAAACTCTCCATGTAAGGTCATGGAGACAATGTTGTCTTGGTGTTTTTCTTCATCCAAATACAAGGCTTCCAGTTCTGTTTGATTTTCCGGCGATAGCTTATTCCACCAATCTTCTATTTGGGTGAATTCCTTTGCGGGTATTTCTGTTTGAAGTCGTCTTGTTATTAATTCCATATTGTTTGTTGATGTGATGTATGATTGAACAATTGAGAAAATGCAAATCGGCTTCGAAGCTGAAGGTTAGGTGTGAAAAGTCCGTTTTTCTTTGGTTAAATCGGTGAATACGAAATTTGATATTTGATTTTTATGCTTCATAGATAGGTGTGTTATAGTGCTTCTGGACGTATATACGTATTTGAGGGATTTTTAGTTCACTTTGAATTAAGATTTGCTTTTTTATGTTTTGTTGCTGCCTTCTTACTCCAACCGAACGTTTCGCACTTAAATATTGTTATTCCCTTTGACATTGTTTATCTTGTAGAAAATTTTGGATTATGAC
>JAHDEO010000575.1 GCA_020628725.1 Saprospiraceae bacterium | reverse complement strand
ATTTTTGTGCGATTTTTGATAACGATTCTAAATCTACACAGGCTAATGTAGGATTGGCAGGCGTCTCGAAATAAAGCATTTTTACTGCCTTATCTCCCTTAACGATTTCTTCGACTTTATTCAAATCTTGTAAATCCATAAGGATGGTTTCTACGCCAAATTGAGCTAAGGTATCCGTCAATAATTCCGTCGTACCGCCGTAGATATTACCTTGTGTGAGTACTTTGTCTCCCGCTTTCAAGGTCGCCATTAATAAAGTAGCAATCGCGGACATTCCCGAGCTGGTCATTATCGCTTTTGCTTGAATGTCAAGCCCATAAGCCTCCAATTCGGCAATTTTATCGGCTGCTGCTTCGATGGTCGGATTGCCGTATCGACCATAGACATGACCTTGTTCTTTTCCCAAAAAGATATTCATACCTTGTTCGATATTATCAAAGGAAAAAGAAGAAGTTGGGTAAATGGGTAGAATGTGTGAGCGAATTTCTTGCTTCGTGCGAAGTTCTTTGGCGCAGATTGAATTAAATTTCATATTTGACGTGCTGATGTTGCTGACGTTTTCGACGTGTTGACGTTAGCTGATTTTGATATTTAATTTTGCAAAAATACAATATTAAGAATGGTGAATGAGTACCTTTGTGAGAAATTAGTTGCCAATCATACGAATTAACGAATCACGAATCCACGATATTATGAATAAAGAGCTTGCCAAATCACCCGAAGTTCTTCAAAAAGAAGCAGAAGTAGCTGCATTGGAAAAGGCATTGAAGAAGAAAAAAACGACTTTGAAAAGCCTGAAAACACGCTTGAAAAATACCCGCGAGCGCATCACAGATATGCAGCGCAATGGTCAAGTCCAGATGATGAACAAGATGGAAGACCTTGATAATTTACGAATTGAAATAGCGGAATTGGCAGCAGAGTTGAAAAACGCAAAGGGCATGTCGAAGCAGGATAAAGCCGAACTCGGCGAGATGGCAGAGAGTATGGCAAATGAGGGTTTTGGGGAGGAATTTGATGAATATAAGGAACGAATGGAACGTATGCGGTCAGGTGATTTTGATTTTGATGAGGAATTTGCAGAACGTATTCGTGATATGTTTGAACCGTTTCGGGTGCAGCCGGACGAGAAGGAGAAGAAGAACATTCGTAAGGTGTTTTTGAATTTATCTAAAAAATTTCATCCTGATAAAGCGCGAGATGAAGCACAAGCCGAAGAGTATCATTCGGTGATGCAAAAAATCAACGAAGCTTACCAAAACAACGACATCGAAACCCTGCTCGAAATGGAACGCTTGTATCTGCACGAAGAACCTGATTTTGATGGGGTTGCGATGGCAGATATTTTACAGCAAAAAATTGATTATCTAAACCGCGAAATTGCTTTTATCACAAACCAAACAGAGCGCACAAGTTCGGAAATCAAGAACTTACGCGAGTCGGATTTGGGGCAAATGCTAACCCACGCAGACCGCGCCGAAAGACATGGCGTGGGCATGGATGCAATGATAGAGCAATTGGATATGTCCATCAATATATTTACGAAGTTGCGAGATGCCTTTAAGGAGTCTATCGAACATGGTGAAATATCACCCAAAATCCATGAGGTGACGATGGAAATGATGGAGTTAGGTATGGAAGATGAATTGGGTTTTATGGATGATATAGATAAAATGCCCGGTTCATTGGAGGAGATGATGGAACAGATGTCGGAGATAATGGGAGTAGATTCGGATGAATTGATGGGTATGTTTGATGGAGGTATGGCAGAGGTTGAAAATCCCAAGTTTCCTATCGGTTCATCTGTTAGAATCAAACAGGAATATGTCAATATATTCAGAGGAATTGATATGCATAATTGGGAAGGGAGAGTGATAGAAGCTTTTTATGGCGATGATGAGGATGATATAGTTTATACGGTTGAATTTGACAGTATCACAATGCAGCAGATGCCTAATGATTATGTCAATCGTCTGGTGAGTACACATAATGATTTTCAAGAAGAAGACGTGCCGGAGGAGTATCTTGAAGCTGCTAAACCGCGTGATACAAAACAACAGGCAATTGCTACATATCGCATTCGTTATCATGAGTTTACATGGAATCATCTCAATAAAAAACAAGCGGAAAGAATGCAAAAAATCATGACACAACACCCCGAAAAAAGCGACTATGAGAATTGGCAAATTTATTTAAATAAGGAGTTGAAATTCCCCGTTCCCGTCCATACTGCCGGACGACTTTCCAATCCACGTGGACTGCAAGCGGAAATTGTAGAAATAGGAGAAGTTTCAGTTGATTACGGATTATATGTGAAAATCGTAAGTCCTGATTTCGAGGGACCAATGGATTACCCTTTACTTGATTTGCATGGTAGGCAACGAAGTGGTAAAAATCGCCAAGCACTCATCGACTATCAAATGTGGGTAGAAGATTTTTTTGGTGAATAAGAGAAATCAAAATTTGCTCATTTATTATCACATTCACAAAGCAAATTAGATGAATAATTCTGCTCAATAAGTCTGTAGCCTTTCGAGTAAGGATAACCGCCGCCGAAACCAAGATTTTCAGTATCAATCGAAAACAGGCAGTCGAATGAAAATATGCTTTCACCCTCTTTGAGGTCGTTGGGATTGCAAAAGCGATTTGTTGCTGCCTCACAACTCGTGGAAGTCATATCTCCTATGACATCATTAATCAGATAATCAACATCAATTTTATATTTTTGAGCGAGTGCTTTATCCGTGATTTCAGCGTATCTGCCGCAGGTTTCGCCATTGCGTTCGATTTGCTCATCACCAATTGTAAATTCATCGAAAAAGCAGGAATACACATCTGCAATTTTTACAAAATTATCATTATTTTCAAAATCAAGTCGCAAAAATTCTTCTGTGTATGACTTGGTATTGGTATTGAAATATTTTGGGGCAAATGCTGTGCGCGTTTTGTCGAGCCAGACTTCGTTATGGATATTTTCAAAGCCCAGTAATTTGATACCTTTTTCTGCATCAGTAGCTCCTCGTTGGCATTTCATACGCACATCCGCAGACTTAGCGAGATAGTACAAACCGGGCTTATTGCCGGGTAAGGGCATCTTATATTCTTCCGCCAAATTCCACACGCCTTCAAAGGCACTGCAAGGACAATAATCATGGACTTGGGCAGGATTGAGATAAGGCGTTTTAGTATTTGGTGTCCCTGCGCTGTCGAAATAGCGAGACATTGGGTGAGTTTTATTGTTTTTCTCTACAATACCTTTCTTATCAGAGTTTTGAAAATATTTAAAAGCAAAAAACGCCAATAGCGGTAGCAATAACAGAGGAATAAGGTACTTGAACGTTGTCAGTGAGTCGTTTTTTTTATTAGCTTCTTGGTTCTTTTCGAGTAATGCAGTCTTCTCTTTTTCGAGTCGTTGGATAGTTTCTTTTTGCTTATCGAATTTAATTAGTCCCTCTAAATTTTTCGATGCTCTTTCATACATCGCGTCGGAGGCACTTCCCGACATTAACTTGGTAAAATGACTATTACTATAACACAAATCATTCGCAATATCCCCATAAGATGTATTGCCGAATTGCGCTGCATCCCGATTCCACCTTCCGTATTTTTTCTCAATTTTTGCTATAAAATCTAAATTGGTCATACACGATTTTTGCCTTGTAAAAAGTTGTAAAAGGTTGTGAAGGCAAATAAAATATTAATATTATAAAATTTTACAAAACATTTGTTTGGAAACTATTTTTTTGCCAGTCATATTTGTAGTTGTCATATCAAATTAATTCAATGTAAAAATACATTTAAATAACAAGAATTATGAGAAGATTACTACTAATTACATTTTTGCTCATCGGATATTTGGCAAATGCCAATCATATAAATGATTTCAAGAATATTACGGGAAAGGTCTTGGATGAAAATAAATCGCCTTTACCATTTGCCAGCGTTTCAATTGAGGGTACTACGAAAG
>JAHDEO010000574.1 GCA_020628725.1 Saprospiraceae bacterium | reverse complement strand
ATGATTTGGTATTATTGAGCAATTCTGTTTCGCTGACATTTCCTGCGGTATTCGTCCGCATTATGCCGTAATAATCACCCGGATTGATGCTGATAACTTTGCCTGTAACACTTCTTGTGAGCGAATCTCCGGGCGCGAGGTCGATGTATTCGCTTTCCGTTTTAACGAGAAAATCAGCATTGCCATCAAAGTTTTCATCTATGGATAAATAGCCGTTATCTTTTAAATTGCCGAAGGCAATATCATCATCAATATTTTTCAAGGTATAATCCAATGTAATATCCTGTCCAAGTATCTGATTAGCAGGAAGATTTACCTCCGTAATCGTCAAATCAGAACGCGGCGCAGGAGCAATAGATACCGGAATAGAGAAATAATTATTCCCCTCATTATTTCCTTCATAATTTTTATCCGAAATATCAGTATAGACGCCAAGATAGTAATTGCCCGCAAGATAACTCGGAATAATAGCGGTGCCACTCGTCGTATAACTATCGCCTACTGTAAGTGCATCTTGGCGATAATGTGTTGCTACTATTTTCGTATTCAAAGACAAATCAGGCGCAGAGCTAATCAAAATTCTATCTACGAAAGGCACATAAGGCGTGATTCCTGTTCCCTGATTGAGAATTTCAAAATCGTAAGCAATTTGCTCACCTGCATAGAAGGTCATCGGTGCATTGAAACTTGTTGGTGTCAAGTCCGGTGGTGCGGTAAAGGTGATTGCAATTGGGTGATAATGAATGTTGTTGCTGAGGTCAGTTTCATTGGTGATTCTATTGCTTCCGTCAAGTTTGAGGATGAGATAATAATTACCATCAATGTCATTTGGAATAGTAATATTATCGTTGCGTGAATAGGTGGCTGCGGCTGCAATATTGACGGCGTTTGCTCCTTCACCAAGTCGAATATCATTTACATCCAATGTATTATCCGTAGAAAGATAGAGGTAATCACGCCATGAATTTCCGGTAGTTTTGTCCGGTCCTATGTTTTCTACATTCCATGAGACGTTAATGATTTCTCCCGAATTAGCCGTAGAAGGTGCATTAAAATCGGTCAATGATAAATCGGAATAAGTGGGAGGATTAGGCAGTATCGTCAATTTTCCAAAGCTGCTTCCGCCATTTACATTATTATTTTCATTTAAATGCTCATAAATATTATCATTCGCATCTGCTATCGCAAAAAGATGGTAAACGCCCGGACTCAATCCATTCACACTAAAATTACCGCTTTGTGTGTAGCTCGCATCTATAGCTAAATTGGTCGGGTTGGATTGTTGTCCGAGATAAGTGGCGTTATTCAAGTTGAATGTGGAACTTGCTTGTATGTAAATTTTATCCCGCCAGCTACCATTCGCATCTGCAATGCCTTGATTGTCAGTCGTCCAACTAACAGTCAATGCTTGATTTACATAGATACTGTCCGTGAAAGTCAAATCGCTAATCACCAAATCTGGCGGTGGAGAAAGCGTAACTTCCAACGGCGTACTACTTTGCAATACATTATTGTTTTCATTTTGAAATTCAAAAACATTCTCATTCGCATCTGCATATACATACACGTAATAGGTGCCGCTAATGCCGTTGGGGAGATTGGTGGTAGCTTCACCCATATACACATCCCCCGAACCAAGATTGCCGTTGTGCGTGTAGCCGTCGGTATCCAAGAGAATTGCCGTAGAATCAAAAGTCGTAGAAGTAGAAATATATACCGCATCCGTCCAGTAATTATCAGGTGGCGGATTGGGTCCTGCATTCGTAACGACCCAATTGAGCGAATAGGCTTGACCGGAATTGCCCGTAGCAGGGGCGTTTATGGTCATCACCTGCAAATCGGGTGGTGGACTGAGATTGATATTTATGGGTGTTTCGGCGGTAGCCAAATTATTATTTTCATATACATACTCAAAAATATCTTCTCCGCCATCCGCTTTTACAGATAAATAATAGGTACCGTAAAATGAATGAGGCACTTGGAATTGTACAGTTCGTAGGTAAGTACTATCTACAAGCAAGGTTTCACTAACCGTCTCGATGCCTACGGGCGTAGCATCGACTGGGGGAGTGGGTTCTTCAGTAAGGTAGATGTGGTCTTCCCATGTTTGGTCTAAACCTACTTCACCTTCATTTTCAACAAGATACGTCACCGAAATCAAATCGCCGCCAAAGGCAACCGTCGGACCGCCAACGCTTAGAATTTTCAAGTCGGGCGCAGGTGGTGGAAGTATAGTCAATTCGGGGAAAACATAATTATTATACTCATTGCTTTCGTTGATGCTACTGCCATGTCTGCCACGCGGTCCGTAGGGGACGGCGCATTGGTCGAATGTCCAGCAATAAGCGTCTCTATTATCCGTAATGATAAATAAATAAAATACGCCTGTGAGTCCCGGTGGTAGTGTAATAGTTTGTTCCTGTATGTAGCTTTCGCCGGGATTAAGGAAGGTGAGATTGCCAAATGAGGCAAGCAACAAGTCATCGCCCACTCGCAGATCGAGGTCAGGTGAGAGCCAGACATAATCTGTCCATTGCGTGCTTTCTGTACCGCCGCTGCCTTCGTTGGTGACTTCCCATGTGAGGGTCATCGTGTTGTTGGCGAGTGCAGTAGGTGGTGCATCGTAAGAACTGATGACCAAATCCGGTTTTCCTTTTGTGGTGAATGTCTGAATCGAACCGTCTGTTTCAAAGCAAGAGTTTTTGGCGACGACCTGCCATTGATATTCTTCAAAAGGAGCTAAATATTGCCCAAAACTACCGTAACTGACATTGATTGAATTGGTGTTTTCAATGGACGGTGAGGCAGGGCGTGGTTCACCTGTTTGCCAAATATAGACATCGTAAGTGGATGCATTTGCCGCAGGCAACCAAGAAAGTTGTACCGGAATCGGGTAGTTGAATGTCGCGTCTTCGGGCAACATACCTGTAACGGCATCCGGTGGGGTAGCGGGTATCACTTCGATGGAAATGGTATCGTAATATACGCAGCCCAATTCATTTGTACCGGCTACGGTATAGATGGCATCGACATTGGGACTGACTTGAATGGTGTCGCTGGTTTCGTCTGTTGACCATGTGGCGGCTACGGCGTGTTCGACCCACAAGGTTGCGGTATCGCCAATGCACAATACTGTACCCGGAAAAACGGTCAATTCAGGTTCGGGGAGATAGGTGATATTAACAGGTTCAGAGACGATAGAACAGCCATTCGGGTCGGTATAGCGGAGGAAATATTCACCGGGTTGGGTGATGATGATGCTTTGGGTGGTGTCGTCGGTTGACCATAAATTACCATCGGGATAACTCGACATTAGCGTGAGACTATCGCCTGTACATACGGTCGTGCCATCCGATGAGATGACGGGGGCGACTGCGGTACAGCCTGTTCCTGTCAGGTTAATTTCTACTAATTCATCCGTATTAAAAATACTCATTAGAGATGAATTGCTGTTAATATCGGATGGGGAAAATGTAATCGTCAATTGCAGCGAATCATAAGGACTGACAGCCGAGGGAACAGGCGTAGCCGTAAAGTCGGGATTGGTAAATTGGAGTGAATCAATATGGAGCGAATCACAGCCTGAGTTGTAAATCATTAATTGCTCGGTACGGGATTCACCGACTAAAACTTGACCGAAGTAAACTATGTCAGAAGCCACACTTATCATTGCAGGATCGAGGATATTAATGCTTGTTTGATAGGTGCAATTGGCGGTGCAATTTAGTAAGGTAAATGAATAATTTGCCGGTTCTGTGGGGTTTACGGTGATGACGGGGCTTGTTTCGCCTGTTGACCAAGAGAGGTCAGAATCTTCATTGACTTGATAAATGGCAACTTCTATACTACCTTCATTATCATGGTAATGTGAGTCTCCCAATGTAAAAGACAACATTTCGCCGTCACCTGTAAATTCATATTCATACACATTCAGCGCATCCGGTACATCATCAATTGGGCGCAGATGGTCGAAAGGTGTGA
>JAHDEO010000573.1 GCA_020628725.1 Saprospiraceae bacterium | reverse complement strand
TAAAGGGTAAAGCACAAGCCTACGCCGGCAGCAATGTGGACGGCGCGAAAGTCGTCTATCGCGTGGTGCGTGAGGTGCGTTTTCCGTATTGGGAATGGTGGCGTTGCGGTTGGTACAACCCCTGGCAACGTCAGAGAATGGAAATCACTAACGGCGAAACTGTGACCGACGCATCGGGTGCATACAGCATCGAATTTGATGCCTTGCCCGACCGCAGTATTCCCGCTGACCAAAAACCGGAATTTACATATATAGTTATCGTTGACGTGACGGATATTACAGGTGAAACGCGAAGCACAAATACACGCATACGGGTAGGTTATGTCGCTTTAAGTGCCGACATCGAAATACCCGAAAGGATTGACCGGGAAGACCTTAAACCTCTTGTTATTTCTACGAAAAATCTTAATGGTGAATTTGAACCCGCAAGCGGTACAATCAAGGTTGAAAAACTCCATGTTCCCACCCAAACTTATATCAAACGTTACTGGCAACGCCCGACCAAACAAGTCATTCCCGAAGCCGAATTTAAACGCGATTTTCCTTTATACGCTTACGCGAATGAGGACGAAGTTCAAAATTGGAAGGTAGAAAAAACGGTGGTTCAGGATAAATTTGATACGAATAATTCAAAGGAATTTGTAATTAATAATAAATTAAAAAAGAGCGATGTAGGGCATTATAAAGTCACTTTTAATACGGCAGATAAATACGGTGAAAAAATTGAAATTATCAAACATTTCGTTTTATATGATTTAAATGAAAAGAAAGTTCCCGCGAATGTTGTGGATTTTCACATTCAAGATAAATCAAAAGCCGAACCCGGTGAAACGGTCAATATTTATTTTGGCTCTGCCGAAAAAGATATTTATATTTTATACGAAAAAGAGTTAGGCAGACGTACTTTTCCCAATAAGAAATTAGATGAAAAAGATTTCATTAAACAATGGCTCAACCTCAATTCTTTACAAAAGGAATCCATAAAAATTGAAGAAAAACATCGTGGAAATATTAATTACAAATTGAGTTTTGTTAAAAATAATCGCGCATACATGAGTAGCCATACGATAAATGTTCCTTGGTCAAATAAAGACCTCAACATCGAATACGCCACCTTCCGCGACAAGCTCCTGCCCGAACAAGATGAAGAATGGCAAATCAAAATTTCGGGTAAAGACGGCGATAAAGTTGCCGCTGAAATGTTGGTTTCTATGTACGATGCTTCTTTAGACCAATTTGTTGTCAATAAATGGAACGCCAAACCATACCCGACCAATCGTGCGCTCAAAGATTGGGATAACAGACACAATTTTTATCTCAAACACGGTCAGCTTTTCTTTCGGTTCAATCAAAATCGTTCTCAATATGAGTCTGTGCCAAATCGAAACTATAGAAAATTGAGATGGTTTCGATTTAATGCCTATAATAGTGGTAGAATGTATAAATCCTTGAGTAGAGCAAGTAGTGCACCGCCACCTAGTCCAAATGCCCCACAAGTGATGGCAGAATCAGCAATGGCAGACAGCGCAATTCAGTGAAGATAACATAGTGATGATGGGTAAATCACAAGCCCTTAGTCAAGGGATAGGGGGAGCAGGAGTGTCAGTCCCTACCCCCCCCACCGAAACGGACTTCTCCAACGTAAAAGTCCGCACCAATCTCAATGAAACCGTCTTCTTTTTCCCTGAATTACAGACCGATACGGAGGGCAACGTCATCATCAAATTTAAGATGAACGAAGCCCTTACCCGTTGGAAATTTATGGGATTTGCCCATACAAAAGATTACGAATACGGCTTTACAGAAAAAGAAATCGTCACGCAAAAAGAACTCATGGTCATGCCCAATCCGCCGCGATTTTTCCGCGAGGGCGACGAGATATATTTCAGTGCCAAAGTCAGCAATCTCTCCGAAAAAAACCTGAATGGAACAGCAAAACTCGAACTCTTTGATGCGTTGACGATGCAGCCGATTGACACGGATTTGGGCAATACAAATGCTTCGCAAAATTTCACCGCCAAGCAAGGACAATCTGCCCCGCTTTCGTGGAAACTCAACATTCCCGAAGGCATTATGTCGGTCACATGGCGCGTGGTGGCGAAGGCGGGAAATTTCTCGGACGGCGAAGAAAGCACCCTGCCCGTGCTGACCAATCGTATGCTCGTCACGGAGACGCTGCCCCTCCCCGTGCGCGGCAACGAAACCAAGACTTTCACCTTCAAGGCAATGGAAAAAGCCGCTGCCTCCAACACCCTCACGCACCACAAAATGACCCTCGAATTTACCTCCAATCCGGCGTGGTATGCGGTACAGGCATTGCCCTATCTCATGGAATATCCGCATGATTGTACCGAGCAGATTTTCAGTCGTATGTATGCCAATACGCTGGCATCTTCGGTGGCAAATTCGCATCCGAAAGTACAGCGTGTGTTCGAGCAATGGCGCAATACGGACGCGATGTTGAGCAATCTATCGAAAAACGAGGAACTCAAAACCGCCCTCCTCACCGAAACGCCGTGGGTACTCAATGCCCAAAGCGAAGAGCAACAAAAGAAGCGAATCGGCTTGCTATTCGACCTCAATAAAATGGCAAATGAACGCGACATCGCCCTCCAAAAAATGCAGGAACGACAAGACGGCAACGGCGGATTTTCGTGGTTTCCGGGTGGGCGCGATAGTTGGTATATTACGCAACATATTGTGTCGGGCATGGGGCATTTGAATAAACTTGGTGCTGCCGAATTTAAACAAGAAAAGAAAGCCAATCAGATGATGACCAAAGCCGTCAATTACATTGATATGCGTTTGGCGGAACATTATAATAAAATGAAAAAGAACCTCAAAAAGTACGGTGGTAAATTGGAAGACGACCATTTAGACAGAATGGCAATCCACTACCTTTATACGCGGTCTTTTTTCGGAGAAATACCAATTCCGCAAAACACCCGCGAAGCCTTTGATTATTACCTCTCACAATCCGAAAAATACTGGACGGATAAAGGGCTTTATGCACAGGGAATGATTGCCCTTGCGCTCCACCGAAATGAACGACCAACAGTTCCCGCAAATATTATTAAATCATTGAAAGAAAGGTCATTAAATAATGATGAATTGGGTATGTATTGGAAATATAATCGCGGTTATTATTGGTATCAACATCCGATTGAAACGCACTCACTGATGATAGAAGTCTTCCGCGATGTAGCGCAAGACGACCAAGCGGTGGACGACCTCAAAGTATGGCTCTTGAAAAACAAACAAACCAGTCATTGGCGCACCACAAAGGCAACTTCATCGGCGGTCTATGCCTTGCTGATGTCGGGCGATAATTGGCTCTTGGAAGACGAACCCGTACAGGTCAAAGTCGGTAAGAAAAAAATCGACCAAAGCAAAACCAGCACCGAAGCGGGAACGGGTTATTTCAAGACAAGTTGGGACGGCAAGGCAATCGAAAATACCATGTCAAAAGTCGAAGTCAAGAACCCAAATGACGTAGTGGCTTATGGCGCGATGTACTGGCAATATTTTGAACAACTCGATAACATCACGACCTTCGAGGACACGCCCCTCACGCTCAAAAAGCAACTGTTCCGCGAAGAAAATACCGACACCGGACCAGCCATTCGCCCACTCGCCGAAGGCACGTCTCTCACACCCGGCGACAAGCTCAAAGTCCGCATCGAACTCCGCGTGGACCGCGACATGGAGTACATCCACATGAAAGATATGCGAGCCGCCGGATTTGAACCCGTCAACGTCTTGAGTCAGTACAAATGGCAGGGCGGTTTGGGTTATTACGAATCTACCCGCGATGCCGCGACGCACTTTTTCATGGAGCGTCTGCCGAAAGGCACGTATGTATTCGAGTATCCGCTACGAGTGCAACATGCAGGTGATTTTTCTAATGGAATTACGACTATTCAGTGTATGTACGCGCCGGAATTTACGAGTCATTCGGAGGGAATTAAAGTTCAAGTGCAAGCGTCAA
>JAHDEO010000048.1:4367-24231 GCA_020628725.1 Saprospiraceae bacterium | reverse complement strand
ACGCCTTCGATGCCGCTGAAATCACCGACCATAAAATCATCGTAAAAAACCTCCCCAAAGACACCATTTTCCAATCGCTCGATGAGGTAGAACGCAAGCTCTACGCCGAAGATTTATTGATTTGCGATGGCGCGTCAAAACCCATGTGTATCGGCGGTGTATTCGGTGGTCTGACATCGGGTGTGAAGGATGAAACGACGGCGATTTTCTTGGAAGCAGCGCATTTCGAGGCGCGTAGTTTGCGCCGAAGCAGTACGCGCCACTTGCTACGCACGGATGCCGCAAAGGTCTTTGAAAAAGGCAGCGACCCGAACAATACCGTTTACGCACTCAAACGCGCCGCGCTCTTAATTCAGGAAGTCGCAGGGGGAGAAATCGCCTCTGAAATCGTGGACATTTATCCTACGCCAATTGAAAAAGCAAAGATTACGGCGAGCTATCGCAATATCAATCGCCTGATTGGAGTGGATATTCCGAAGGAAGAAGTACACGCCATTTTAGCGGCGATGAATATTGATATTTTGGAGAAAAATGACGAATCGCTCACCGTTGCTATTCCTACGAACAAGGCGGACGTGCTGCGCGAGGCAGATTTGATTGAGGAAATTCTCCGCATTTACGGTTTGAATAAAGTACCCATGACGGGTACGCTCAATATCACGTTGAATTACGCCGCAAAACCCGATGCACGACAGCTACAAAACATGGTCAGCGACTTCCTCTGTGCTAATGGCTACCACGAAATGATGGCTTCCTCTATCGAAACTTCCAAGCATTATAAAGACATCCTACACGTCGAAGAATCGGAAATGGTATTCATCAATAACACCTCCAATCAAGGCATGGATGTGATGCGTCCTACGATGTTGTTCAGTGGTTTGGAAGCGGTAGTACGCAATCAAAATCAGCGTAATACGGATGTAAAATTATACGAATTTGGCAAAAGCTACCGCAAGACTGACGAGGCATACAAAGAGACGCGCCAACTCACCGTCTTCTTAGCCGGACAACGCCAACCCGAACATTGGATGAACCAAGACAAAGCCACCGCGAATTTTTACCACCTCAAAGCTATCGTGGTCAATATTTTGCAGCGATTGGGCTTATCGGGTTATCAGGAAACGAGCATGAATGATGAGGTATTTGCACTCGGTCAAAAATATCATCGCGGACCGAGTACGCTCGTCACATTCGGGCGTGTACACAAGGGCATCACCCGCAAAATGGACATCAAAAGCGATGTGTTCTATGCGCGATTTGAATGGGATAATATCCTGAAAGCCTTAAAGAAGCATAAGTTGATTTTCAGCGAATTGTCAAAATACCCAACGGTACGACGCGACCTTACGCTTATTTTAGATAAAAATATTAATTTTGCAGATGTCAATAAAGTCTTACATTCATCGGGTAAACCTATCTTGAAAGACAGCAATTTATTTGATATTTTTGAAGATGAAAACAAGGTCGGCGCAGGGAAAAAATCCTACTCGGTCAGTCTAACTTTCGGCGATGATAATAAGACATTAAAAGATAAAGAAGTGGAAAAAGTGATGTCGAAAATTATGTCGAATTGTGAAGGAAAATTAGGGGCGGAGATACGCAAATAAACGTACAGGCGATTTCAATCGCCATGTCAATATTACTCGAAAAATATTTTTTAACAAATAAAAACGAAACCTATGAAATCGTTAATTAAACATTTTGCTGTGATAGCAATGGCTATCACTCTATTAATTTTGAATGGCTGCGGAGACCCATGTGAAGATACCACATGCCGCAACGATGGAATATGTGTAGATGGAACATGCGAATGTCCACAGTTTTATGAAGGAGACTACTGCGAGGGCGAAGTACGTGAAAAGCACTTAGGAACTTATTTTGGAACACTTGAAGCACCTGGTTATACTGGCGATAGGTACTTCACACTTCTAAAGAATGATATCGGTGTTGAATACCTTAGTTTTGACGGTTTAATAGTCATTCTAACTAGTAATACAGAGTTTTCATTCGAACCTGACCAGAACTATTATGACAATGACTTTGGGTCGGTTAGAGTCAATGGTTACGGGAAATTTATCGGCGATTCATTACAAGGTGAATTGGTTTACGAGGATAATGGAACGCTTACCGCCCTTGAAATGAATCTTGTAAAACAATAAGTCAGTGCCTATTGTAAGTTTCCTATCTATCATCCTAAAATAGATAGATTTTTTTAAAACAAATAAACACATTTACCTAATGAAAGCGTTTACCAAAAATCTTTTTTTGATGGCAATGGCTGTCAGTTTGTTAATTTTGAATGGTTGTGATAAAGATCCGTGTGACGATGTTGTTTGTATGAATGGCGGGAATTGTATATCGGGAACATGCATGTGCCCGGAGGGATGGAGCGGTGACTTCTGTGAGATAGAATTACCTCAAAAATTATTAATTACTAAAATAACGGTAAATGACTTCCCTCTTGCACAACAAAATGGTGACAATTGGGCACTTAGCTGGGGCGAGAGTAATACACTGCCAAATATTTATGTATCTGTGAATGAAGGTGAAGTTATAACTAATGCCGCTTACCGGACGACAATACAAATGGACGCACAGCCGGCTGACGGTCCGTTTAATTTTAATGCTGACAATTCATCCGATATGCCATTCACAGTACTTAACGTGCAAAACAAAAAAGTCGGAATTGCGCTTTGGCATTTTTATGAAACTTATTACGAGCAAGAGCAAATTATGGGGGGATATACCGTTGATAAAATTATAGATTCTTATCCTGATACAAGTATTCGTTTGTATGACCCGAATTCTGCACATCAGGTTGATCTAACCATAGATGTAGAATGGGAATTTTAAAACAAAAAATCATGCAAGCAACAAAATTAAATAATCTTACTGCGAAAGAGTACGTCGATATAGAAATATCAACGGATACAAGGTATGAATACCATGATGGTTTTGTTCATGCAATGGCAGGAGGTACGTTGCCACATGGTTTGATTTGTGGGAATATTTTCGGAGAAATCAGAGCAGCACTTCGTGCAAATGGCAGTTCGTGTCGTCCGATAAATAATGATGTCAAATTCCCACTTTGCAAGAATATATTTTAATTGAACAAGAAAAAGCATTAGTAGAAATTTACAAACGACAAAACGACCTTTGGAAAATTACAAGATTCGAGGGATTAGAAGACAAAGTGTATATCAGTTCGTTGGATATTCACATCAAAATGAATGAAATTTATAATGATGTGAATAAAATGAACAATAAAATCATTCAACATTCAAAATAAAAAATGACAAACATAACGGACAAATTAGACCACATCAGCACCAAAATCCAACATTTAATCGCCGAAAACGAGCGATTGACCCAAGAAAATGCTAATTTGACCGAAGAAAATAATCGCCTCAAATTTCAATTAGAAGAAAAAGCACAAAATACCCCACAAATTGCCCCGATAGGAAACAAAAGTGCAGCTCTCGACGTTGCACAGTTAAAGGAAAAGATAGACAAATACACCGTAGAAGTGGAAGAGTGCATTGAATATTTAAGTAATAACGATTGACGGTAGAAGGTGAACATGGAAGAAACACTAAATATCACAGTTTTGATAGCGGGCAGGTCTTATCCGTTGAAAATCAAGGCGAGCGACGAACATACGATTCGCAAAATCGTCAAAGATGTCAACGAAAAAGTCAACAGCTTTCAACTCACATACACACAAAAGGATAAGCAAGATTGCCTGTCAATGGCATTATTGACCTATGCCGTAGAGTTGCAAAAAGCCCGTCAGTCGAAAATTGACCAAGACATAACGGATAAAATTCAGCATATTGATAGTTTACTGAGTAGTGTTAATGAGTGAATATTTTTTTAATGCGACAATGCCGAAATGCGTCAATGCGATAATATTCAATTTCCTTCTAATCGTCTGACAAATAATTAGTTGCTAATAAAAAAACAGTTGTTTTTTTATTAGCTATAAAGCGAATCATGAGTCAACGATTCACGATTCACGACACTTATCTTCCTAATTCGTAAAAAACGCCTTATCTTTCCTGCTTAAAATGAAATAATCGCCAACACGTAGCGTAAAGTCTCGGCTTGCCCCTTGCGAAGTATTGGCATTTTTACATAAAAAAGTTGCAAAACATCAGATACGATAGTCACGAATATAAAACCTTATAGGTTTGAGGTGTACAGCAACCGAAATAAACATTTAAACAACGTTAAGTTGCAAGTTGTCATTTACGAGTTGGTCATATTTATTGTAATATTCAATGACTCGTAACTCGCAACTCGCAACCCGTAACTAATTAAAAAAATGGGAATTGAAATAATAGCAGCGATAGTTGCGCTCATCGTGGGCGTAGGAGGCGGCTGGTTTTTGGGGAAAGGAAATACACAAAAAAAACTGGATGCTCTGAATACCGAATCCGATAATATCCTCCTCGAAGCTCGAAGTACTGCCAAACGTATCACCGAAGAAGCCGAAAGCAAAGCCAAATCTTCTTTACGCGATGCAAAATCACAAAACGAGCGCATCAAGCAGGAAAAAATCTTGCAGGCAAAAGAAAAATACGTCAAGCTGAAAGCCGAGTTTGAAAATAGCACGACCAAGCGCAAAAAAGAATTGCAGGAGGAAGAGCTGAAAATCAAAGAATTGCGTGGCAATCTCAAAGGCGAACGCCAAGAGTTAAAGCGCGAAGCCGATGGCATACAAGCCCAACTGGATGACGTAAAAGCCAAAGAAGAAGAAGTCGAAGTCATCAAGGGTAACCTTACTAAGCAATTGGAAATCGTAGCAAAAAAGAAAGAACAACTCGACAAAGCCAACGAAACCCATATCAAAGCGTTGGAAAAAGTCGCTAAATTAAGTGAGCAAGAAGCTAAAGAGGAATTGATGAAAGCCATCAAAGACAAAGCCGAAGCACAGGCAATGTCTTTCGTCAAGGAACGCATGGACGATGCCAAAGCGACTGCCAATAAAGAGGCGAAAAAGATATTGATTCAGTCTATTCAACGCATGGCAGCCGAACAGACTATCGAAAATACAGTGTCGGTATTCCCGCTTCCATCAGACGATTTGAAGGGACAAATTATCGGGCGTGAAGGGCGTAATATCCGCGCACTCGAAGCCGCTACCGGCTCAGAAATCGTAGTGGACGATACACCGGAAGCCATTATTATTTCGAGTTTCGACCCGATACGTCGTGAGGTTTGTCGCCTCTCGCTTCAACGCCTTGTAGCAGACGGACGTATCCACCCTGCACGTATCGAAGAAGTAGTCGAAAAGACCCGTAAAGAACTCGAAGCACAAATTATGGAAATCGGTGAGCGCACCGTCATCGAACTCAATATTCACGGACTCAAAACGCCGCTTGTACGCATGGTCGGGCGTATGCGATTCCGTTCTTCTTACGGTCAAAATCTCCTCAAACACTCCATCGAAACCGCCAACTTGTGCGCTATTATGTGTGCCGAATTGGGCTTGCCAAAAAAAATGGTGCGCATGGCAAAACGCGCCGGATTGCTCCACGACATCGGCAAAGTGACGGATGAAGAAACCGAACTCTCACACGCGATTGTCGGCATGAAAATGTGTGAAAAATACGGTGAACACAAAGCCGTCTGCAATGCTGTAGGCGCACACCACGACGAGATTGAAATGGAGTATATCATCTCCCCACTCGTCCAAACCTGTGATGCGATTTCCGGCGCACGCCCCGGCGCAAGACGCGAAATCCTCGAAGGTTACTTAAAGAGAATCAAGGAATTAGAAGACATCGCACTCTCTTACGACGGCGTCCAGAAGGTCTATGCTATGCAAGCCGGACGCGAGCTTCGCGTCATCGTAGAAAGCGAAAAAGTCACTGACCAAAAAGCTGACGAACTTTCCTTCACCATCTCCCAACGCATTCAAGATGAAATGCAATATCCGGGACAGATTAAAGTCACCGTTATCCGCGAAAAACGTGCGGTAGCATTTGCAAGATAAATCTACGAGTTGTTGAGTTGTCGAATTGATGAGTTGTTAAACACTCCAATCGACAACTTGACAACTCAACAACTCATCAACTCGTGACCACAGCAATTATCGACTACAATGCGGGAAATATCCAATCAGTCCTATTTGCTATGGAAAGACTGGGCGTGGAAGCTACGCTGACAAAAGATGCGGACACCATTCGCAAGGCAGGTAAAGTCATTTTTCCGGGCGTAGGTGAGGCGAGTACCACCATGCAATATCTCCGCGAATTGGGCTTGGATACGCTTATTCCCTCCCTTACACAACCTACACTTGGTATTTGCTTGGGCATGCAATTGATGTGTGCTTATTCGGAAGAAAATGATACCGAGTGCCTCGGTATTTTCCCGCAACATGTAAAACGGTTTTTACCAAAAAACAACGAAAAAGTACCGCATATTGGTTGGAATACGATTGGTAAATTAGGTGGCTTTTTATCTGAAAATTTATCAGAAGAAAGTCATGTGTATTTCGTACATAGTTATTATGTAGAAATGAGCGAATATACTGTCGCTACCGCAAATTATGTTCAACCTTTCAGTGCTGCTATTCAACGGGATAACTTTTATGCGACCCAATTTCACCCTGAAAAATCGGGGAGCGTGGGGGAGCAGATTTTGAGGAATTTTTTGAGCCTGTAACGCGAGCTTCCAGCTCGCCATTGTAGCATTATCGCAATTCATCATTTAAGCATTGTTTCATGCAAATCATCCCTGCAATAGATATAATAGACGGCAAATGTGTCCGCCTCACACAAGGCGATTATGCCCAAAAAAAAGTCTATAACGAAGACCCGCTTGAAGTTGCCAAATCTTTTGAGGGGGCTGGCATTACACGCCTACATTTGGTCGATTTAGACGGCGCAAAAGCACGGCATATCGTGAACCACAAAACCCTCGAAAACATCGCTACCCACACGCAACTGCATATAGATTTTGGTGGCGGCATCAAGTCGGATGCCGATATTGAAATTGCCTTCAACAGTGGTGCAAAACAAGTTACTGGCGGCACAATTGCTGTGAAAAACAAGGATTTATTTCTCAGTTGGTTGGAAAAATACGGCGCAGAACGCATCATACTCGGCGCAGATGTATTGCACGGCAATATCGCCATACATGGCTGGCAGGAAACCGCTGATTTACCCTTGAATAATTTCTTGGAAGATTATACGGAAAAAGGCATACAATACGCCATCTGCACGGATGTCTCGAAAGATGGTTTGTTGGCAGGTACGGCATTGGGCTTGTACCGTGAGATTCGCGCTCAATTTCCTGACCTCCGGCTCATTGCAAGTGGTGGCGTGACGACCATTCAGGAGATTGAGGAATTGGAAAAAATCGGCTGTTTTGGAGTGATTATCGGGAAGGCGATTTATGAGGGGCGGATTAGTTTGAAGGAATTGAGTAAATTTTAGTAAATCAAATCCTTCAAACTCCTTACAAATTCTTATTTGGCGTATTATTGCCAATCATATTTTCTAACAAAACAGCAATCCCAATCACCAATACACAACCAATCATATTCAACCACAAATAAGCGATATTCAACATGTCGTATCTATCCATCACATAAATAGCAATCACGATAGCTTCCGTAATTAACGCAGCGATGAAGACCGCATTTCCACCCACACGCTTAAAGAAAAAAGCCACCAAAAATATCCCCAAAATCGTCCCATAAAAGAGCGACCCCACAATATTTACCGCCTCAATCAAATTATCAAACAAAGACACCGAAGCCGCAAATATCAATATCAAAATCCCCCAACCCAATGTAAATAATTTCGACGCTCGCAAGTAGTGAGCATCGTCGCGGTCTTGTACGATTCCGCGCTTATAAAAATCAATCGTAGTAGCAGTCGCAAGGGCATTGAGTTCGGATGCAGTCGTGGACATCGCCGCCGAAAATATCACCGCCAATAACAAACCAATCAATCCATGCGGCAGGTATTTCAACACAAATGAAATAAACACATAATCCGAATCTTTCGACTTCACATTAATGCCTGATTTTTCGATGAGTTGCCTGACTTCCGTTTTGATTTGTTGACCGCCGACTTGCGTGTTGAGCAATTGTTTTTGGGCTTGGTCGATTTGGGTTTCGTCGCCCGTTTTCATCACTTCTACGAGATAGAGTAATTGTTGTTTTTTACTGGCAAAATTAACCTCATGTGCGCCTTCTAATGCCGCAAATTCAAAGGCATATTCCGTATTTTGAATTTGATTAACCGCAGCTTGATTGAAAAACACCGGCGGCTTCTCAAATTGATAAAACACAAAAATCATCGCCCCCAAAAACAGAATACAAAACTGCATAGGCACTTTAAATAAACCATTAAATAGCAAGCCCAAACGACTCTCCCTCAATGATTTACCCGACAAATAACGCTGCACCTGCGATTGGTCAGTACCAAAATACGATAGAAATAAAAAGGTACTTCCGAAGATGCCCGTCCATATATTATACTTATTATCCCAACTAAAATCAAAATTGACCACTTCGAGTTTCCCTGTCTTTCCCGCTACGCGGACGGCATCGTTGAAAGAGATATTTTGCGGCAGCAAACTCATCAAAATAAAAAAGGCAATCACCATCCCCGCGAGTATGATAATCATCTGCTGCTTTTGGGTCTGACTAACGGCATTTGTACCTCCGATAAGCGTATAAAAAATCACCAATCCGCCCATAATCAATATCGTCACATTGAGGCTCCAACCCATTATCGACGACAAAATTATCGCAGGTGCATACACCGTAATCGCTGCCGCCAAGCCGCGCGACAGTAAAAACAATCCGGCGGTTAACATCCGCGTACCGACCCCAAATCGGGTCTCCAAAAACTCATATGCCGTATAGACTTTCAGCCGATAAAATACCGGAATAAAAACCGCCGCAAGTATGACCATCGCTATCGGCATTCCGAAATAGAATTGAGCAAATCCCATTCCTTCTTCAAAGGCTTGTCCTGGTGTAGAAAGGAAAGTAATTGCACTTGCCTGCGTAGCGACGATGGAGAGTCCGATGGTGTACCATTTGAGTTCACGCTTGCCGAGTAGGTAGTCTTCTGTGGTGCGGATATTGCGTGTTTTCCAGATACCGTAACCGATGAGGTAGGCGAGTGTGCCGCCGAGTACGAGCCAGTCTAATGTGTTCATAGTAGCACAGGCTTCCAGCCTGCAAGTTTTGTAAGTAACACAGGCTTCCAGCCTGCACGTCCTACATATGCACACATAGGACGTGCAGGCTGGAAGCCTGTGCTACTTTACGTATTTTTCAAAATCAGTATGAATATAATTATATTTGTATTGTGACCAATGTGATACAGTCCCAACCTTGACAGGATTATTCAGCACATAATTAATCTTCTCCCTCAACTTCTCTCTATTCCGAACTGCCCTGTCAAAACTTTCTTCTTGCCAAAAACTACCTTCACGACCAAGTATTTTATTGGCTTCATTTGCGGAGTAGCTTTTCAGTGAATGCATGATTTTTCTGATTGGTTGTTTTAATTGATAAAAAATGAAGTGTACATGATTCGATATTACAGTAGAACAAATGACTTTATACCGTTTATTATCAAAGTGTTTTAGCGCATCTATCCATATTTGAGCAATCCTTTCATCTTTCAACCAGTGCGGTCCGGTTTTATTATTGTCTAACAAATCATCAAATTTACCAAAATATAATTCCCGGGATTTTTGAAGTGCTTCTTTCAATTCTTTTTCTGATAAGCCCTCTTTTTCGAGATATTTTTGATACAACTCACGTTCTTCTTTCAGTGTTAAGACAACCTCTTTGGGTAAACTGCCGTGTAATCGTGCGGTAATGAATAAAACAGCATTATCTGGTTGATAATGTGGCAAATTTCGTCTGTAAAATACTTTTTTCATAAGGTAATACAGGCTTCCAGCCTGCACATTTGTTGTAACACAGGCTTCCAGCCTGCACGTTAGGTATGCGTGCTTGTAAGACGTGCAGGCTGGAAGCCTGTGTTACTTATATATTTTCGTAAACCAATAAAACAAAATAATCACCACAACATGAACGGTGAGTACAAAGACATAAAATTGTTGCCAAGAACGGAAAATGGGCGGTGGTTGTTCGTTTTGCATAGTGAATGGTATTTTAATTATCTCAATCAAAATTAACCAAAATAATCGAATTTATATGTATTATCGCGGAATACAAATTTGATGGGATAAACAAAATCCCCACACCCCTGTTTTCTTATTCAAACAAATCAAAAATGAATATTCTACTCTATATTTCGGTGACAATCTTGGCGTATGTCGGTATGGAATTTACGGCATGGTTTGCCCACAAATATATCATGCACGGCATCTTGTGGGCATGGCACGAAGACCATCACAAACCCCACGAAAAAGAAGGATTCTTCGAGAAAAATGACCGTTTTTTCTTCGTATTTGCGGTGCCGAGTGCAGCAAGTTTTATGATAGGGTCAATGTACCCGCAGGTGTTTTGGTTGTTTTTTGTCGGGGTGGGCATTGCCTTGTATGGGTTAACGTATTTCCTGATTCACGATGTCTATATTCATCGTCGTTTTAAGTGGTTTAAGGTGCTGGATTCGACCTATTCACGGGCGATATTACGGGCACATGGCGCACACCATAGCAAGCAAACTAAGGAAGATTGCGAGTCATTCGGCTTATTGGTAGTGGATAAAAAATTCTATGGAAAACGAAATAATAACGCTTGAACGGAAATACAAGTTTAAGACAAAAAAAGGCAATCCAAAACAATAAATTAATCATTTTATTATTTCGGATTGCCCAAATATTGAAAATCGCAAAAGCAGAAAGCCTTAAATTAATCTTTTTTGATTATGACAAGCTTCAAAGGACTCAAATCATTTATCCTGACTAAATACACACCTGTTTCAAGATTAGTATGTACCTGAGTTTGTTCCTGTGATAAATCCGCTTTACTGGAAAAAACCAAACGTCCATCCAAACTCACTATTTGTATATCTGCCGTATCCATATATTTTATGTTGTCTATCCAGAAAGACCCGTCCTTAGAAGGATTAGGATACAGCGTCGGCGTATTTTCATTTGTATTTAGCCTTAAATTATCGGGATTCTTAACCTGCACGGTAACAAGTTCATCGTATTCCGGCTTATGTTGTATTTCTATCGTGATGGTCTTAGCACTATTATTCCATGCGATATTGACTTCTGCATCAGAAGGCGTGATGATGACTTCCGGTTCACTCGCACATACTGCTTGAAAAATGGTATTTTTATTCTCAATCGTAACCGGATAATCATTCTTTTTAGGATCCCATTGGTGATAACGTTGTGTATTTGCAGTCAAATTTAGCATACTTCCACCGTTGGTCAATTTCGCTATCATGTAAGTGCCATATTCTATATCTCCCTTGAGCCTTTTGATGAAACCCGTATTCTTGTAGCGCACATTAAATGTCTGAGGGTTCATTCTACCTTCATTGGAATTAATGATATAAGTGACATTCTTGAATTTATTGACCCAAGCTGTTCCACTATTAGGTTGTTTGTAAACTGCCGGGTCAAGAAAATTATCAATATTAGCCGGTTTAGCATTCAAATCCCGTATATCACTAATCTCCGGCTTCCATGCGTAGCCTCCCGGCGGTTCTGTTCGCAGGGACTGACCGGATGAGGTTGTTTGTGTTCTTGAGACAATAAAAGGCAACATTTTGTAGCGTCCGCCATCATCAGGGATTAAGTCAGTATATACTTTTTCAAAATAGGCGGCAGTTCTCATCGTCGTATCTTCATAAATAGTACCATAATCATCCAAATTATAAGCGGCATTAAACAGTCCAAAATAATCAAGGTAGTAATCATTAGCCATTCGGTCGGGACCGTCAACCGGCTTGTGTGCTACCTCGAAGTCCTTTCTCTTCAGTAATTCAATAGCCTTGGGCGAAAATTTACGTGCGTCTGCCAATGAAGGAATTAGTTTTTCATCTATCAGCTTTTCATACAATTTAAAGATATGGTCTTTGGTTGCCCATCTTTCAGCCACACCTCTGTCGTCGTTTTGATAGGTTTCATCATTGTCTCTCATCACAAAGACTGTGGTACCAACCGAAGCGGAATGTGCCATCTCCGCCGCTTGTAGTGACATGGGTGTAATTGTTCTGGTAAAAGATTTAAATAACGGAAAATCAATCTCATTATGCTTGTTGGCATTTCGTGTAAAATAATGCTCCATCCAATGGCATCTATTGCTAATCAAGCCATCAAGCCAAAGTCCATACCATTGACCATTTTGGACATGTTGGGCGGCTGTACCGTTATTTTTGGTGCCGAAAATGATATGGTCGCCATATTCTTCAAAAAATCTGACCTCATTTTCTTCATGAAAAAATGCTTCAGGGTCTTTTGCAAGATGCAAATTACCGGTATTAAAAAATTGTGCGTTCATAAAATACCCGCCATGCAGTTTTGCGAGCTGTACCGACCTGTGATAGTACCTGTTATTCATTAATTCAAAACCATCATTCATACCATTATATCCTCCCACCGGAAGGTCTTCATTTTCACCTGTGTACGTACCGATACAACTCTCGAAGTTTCTATAAAACCAATCCTGTTCAGCCAGTGAAAGATTATGAAACAGCATAGATTTATAGGCTGTACCGGCTTCCAAATTTTCATAATACGCCAATGCGCCAGAGCTTTCCAGTGTCTGGTCGGCAATCTCAAATCTATCATCGCTCTTATTTCTGGTTTCCAGTAATGGGGCAACATGCTTTTGCTTATCCGGTGAAAAAGCATCTAAGGCAAAACTTCTTCTGGTCGGGTCTGCCAAAACCTCCGAAGTAGTATTTTGCAAGTCCTCCAAGTCGGTGATGACCATCAAAGGATTGGTATTTGAGATTTCGTACCGATACTTTTGACCTTCTTCCAGCGTCGAATAATTTGGACTATTAGGTCCTATTAAACGAATGGTTCTCGCCTCAGACCAAGGGCTGATTGACCTCACTCCCGGCACCTCTTCATCTACCTCACATCTTATCCTCCAATACCACCTTCCGGGTGCTAAAACTTCTTCGGGAATATATTGGTATGACCCATGCTGCGTTGACCAAAGAAAGATTTTTTGATTAATCGCTATGTCCGAATCAAAATCAGGAGAACGGGAAACTTGTAATCTGAAAAGTGATTTTCCTTGCTCTTCCCATGAGTTGAGCAATACATTGTTTTCGCCGCCTTTTCTAATGAAATTCTCCCTCTTTTGAATGGCAAAAAAAACTGAATCTTCGGTAGCCGGAAGGAATCGAAAAGAAAGCGCGAAATCACTAATTCTCCAATTATTGCCCGGTGCTATCACCCTCGGAGCTTCAAATTCAATTTGCTCGTCGAGCTGTGCAAAAACCGTAGAGGTCAATAAAATGAATATTAAAAAAAACGAAAGGATAAGGGGACTTCTTTTATACGAGACTTTTTTTATCATTGTTTTAGATTTTAAAATAATGCCATGTGACATAACTTCCCCGCTTCACGAATCGTCATCCGTGAAGACGGGTGTTATCAAACTTAGAATTTATGTATTGTTATTTTTTAGGTGTGTAAGAAAAATAATTTGGCGGTTAGGCTTCAATATAAGTTAGACTATTTATACTGTGAAACGGGATAAATTTCAGAAAATACCAACGTCGTTAGACGTGATTCATTTGGTAGCCCCAAGTTTCAACTTGGGGGAGCAATTTCCCGACCCCAAATGAGTGTCATAGACACGGTGCATTAAGCTATGCAGCGTACCTACGGCACTCCCGTTGTGCGGGGATAAACCTTTCCCCAAGTTGAAACTTGGGGCTACTAAATCAGGTGTGTCTATCGACACTTTTTTCAAAGATACAGTGCTTTTATTTCCCGAAATTTATGCCGTACAAAGTATAGTCTTTACTACTCACCTATCATAGGTCGTCAATCGTTACTATACAACGGGCATAACTATCACATTCAGAAGAATAGCATACAATCTCTTTTTCTTTTACTGTTTCTTTTTTAACGTAATAATAAGTGACAGTACACGGACTTTCGGTGCAGCGTTTGCTCTTCGAATCAAGCCCGTCTTTATAAACGTCCAGATATTTGGAGCCTGAATCATCAAATTCTAAATTAATCTCATAAACGACTTGATTGTCTGCTCCAAGTGGACTTTCAACAATATCCATATTGACACATTGGGCATTCAATATGCCGCAAAGACCAATCATAAAAGCAAGAATAAACTGAAATTTTAAGTTTGTCATGATGCTTATTTTTGTTAAGGGATGATGAGAGTATAAATTTACATTCTTGGTGAAGCTATTTTGTCATCATCCTAAATAAAGTATGAATAAATATTAATATTTCTTAAACCTGTAAATGTGGATATAGTTTAGTGTTTTATTTGATGCAAAGGTATAGGCATCGTGTATCTGAAGAAAGGTATCTTTTTGCTATTTAATTCCTCAAAATGATAATTAAAAGTGATTATTTGATGTAAACATTTTTCATTTTTAACTGTCTTACAATACTTTAAGTGTTTTATTTAAAAAATGCAAATACGTTAAGATGATGAAAAATGACTCAATAAATGACTCCAAATTAATGGTTTTATTGGGCTATTTGAATGATAAAGAATTTAAAGAATTGGGCTTGTGGGTGCATTCTCCTATTCATAATAATTCGCGAAATGTACTTGTATTGTATGATGTTATCAAAAAAAAATATCGAAAAAAAGATAAGGAAATGGACAGTTTGAGTATGATAAAGCATTTGAATTTACTGCCGCGTACTGCCAAACAAAAAGATATTTGCCCACGCCACAAACAAGAACTTAGACGTGCCATGCACCTGTTTTCCGAGCAAGTAGAAAATTTCCTGATATGGAAACAAACACAAACGGAAACCATTATGTGTAAACGCAAACTTATGGATGCACTTTCTGCCAGACAAGCCTACGAACTCGTACCGGCTGTGATGAACAAAACCCGGAAGATACATCAAGCCTCTCCGCTTCGCGATATAAAACATTACGAAATGGAGTACCTTTTGGCAGAGACAAGTTTGTATATGGATATTGTTTTGAAAAATCGAGATACTGCCGACTCTATGGAAAAGGCTGTTGACACACTTCGTCATTATACTTTGAGCCAACTTTTACGCTATTATTGCGGCATGGTGAACACCGGAAAGGTCGTGAAAACCGAAAATAATGATCACTTTATTAGTATGCTCACAAAGTACCTCGAAAACAGTGAAGACCTCAAGATATTTGCAGTTCGTATTTACTATTTGTTATTAAAAGTCTTAAAAAAAGAAGAAATAAAAGACTATTACGAATTAAAGAAATTATTATTTGAACAACTCCATTTTTTCGATGCTAAAGAGTTGAGAGAATTATTAAATTTCCTCTCCAACTACTGCAATCGTATGATACATAAAGGGAATGGTCAATTTGTAGAAGAAAAATTTGAGTTATACACGGTTGGTTTAGAGCGGGAATGTTGGACAAAAGGTACTGCTTTCTCTCCGCATCAATTTATTCAAATCATTAGTACCGCATTGAAATTAAATAAAATAACATGGGCAAATGATTTTATCATAAAATATGGCGATAAACTTTCTCTCGAATTGAGAAATAACATGCTCAACTACGGACATGCTTTGTGTGCATTTGAAGCCGGAAAATACGATCTTGCTCACGATTTTTTGAGCCAAATCAATACGATTGAAGATTTCATTTTTAGACTGAGAATCAAAATCTTATTGATTAAAATTTATTATGACAAAAATGAATTGACCTATAAAAACATCGACACGCACCCTATCAATAACGAGTTGGAAACTATCAAACATTTTGTGCTGCCGAGTACCAATAAAAAAATAGCAGAAGTCAGTCGCCAACGCTACGGCAACTTTGCGAATTTCTTTAAGCGTATTCTCAATAGAAAAAAGAAAATCATTGATAAAATCCCCCCTAAGGTAGCCAATATCCAAGCACTCAAAACCGAACTCGCTGATTTGCAACCACTCACAGAACGGGCATGGTTGACTAAAAAATTAGATGAGTTGATAGAAGAAGTCGGGACTTAATCCAGTTTTCTTCGCTTATGTTACTTCGTTTTTTTCAAAAAAACATTATCCAATAACACAATAGAAAGATAGGTCAAAATTCCAATAGAAAAAGCCCCCAAACGAAGGAAGATAATCAACAAAGTGCAAGTAATCAGGAAGATATAAGGTAACTCATTCCCACGCCATCCCCAGTGCTTGAATTTCAATCCAAACATCCGTATTTCCGAAATCAAAAAATATGAAAATACCAATCCAAGAATATACAACAAAGGCAAATTCAGCACCCAATCCCCCGGAATGAGGGTGTCAAAATGCACAATCAAATACAAACCCATAAAAAAGCCCGTATTTGCAGGTGTAGCCAATCCAATAAAATCAGATGTTTGCCGCTCGTCAATATTGAATTTTGCCAAGCGTAATGCCGAAAACATCGTAATGATAAATCCCGGAATCGCTGCCCACACTACGCCTTGATAATCGAAAGTTCCTGTATAAGTCGTTGCCAACAAATGATACAATATCGCCCCCGGCAACACCCCAAACGTCACCATATCTGCCAGCGAATCCAGCTCCTTTCCAAGTGGGGAATGTACGCCCAAAGTCCGCGCCACTATGCCATCAGTCGCATCACCTATCAAACCAATCAAGGCAAACACCGGCACAAGCAGCCAATCTCCATTCAAGAGGTGTAGAATCGCCATGCATCCGGCAAACAGGTTCATCAGGGTAAGGATGTTTGGAATGTGCTTTTTCATAATAGTCCGCAGTTTATCAGTCCGCAGTTCGCCGCCAATACGCAAGACCGTCCCGCGTTAAGCGGCGGACTGCGGACTGACCAACTGCCGACAACAAGCTATCGCTTGTTAATTCCCTTTAAGAAAGGAACAAAACGGAAGGCATCAAGTTCTTCATACACAAAATCTTTTTCGTCAACACGTCGCACGCGGGTCATCGTTTGGCGGTCTTTGCCAACGGGAATCACGAGAATACCACCCGGTTTTAATTGCTCCAATAAAGCATCAGGAATATAAGGTGCAGCAGCCGTTACGAGTATTCTATCAAAGGGAGCAAACTCACGCAAACCCTTGTAGCCATCACGCAGGTACGCCCGTATGCGCGGATAGCCGAGCAAGTCAAACATCCGCTTTGCTGACTCATGCAATTCCTCCTGACGTTCCACCGTAAAGACTCGCGCCCCTACTTCCGCCAATACACAAGCCTGATAGCCCGACCCCGTACCAATCTCCAACACCGTATCACGCTTATTGATTTCTAAAAGTGTTGTCTGATAAGCCACCGTATAAGGTTGCGAAATCGTCTGCTCTGCGCCAATCGGGAATGCCCTGTCCTCATAAGCTTGTTCCTCAAAAGCCCCATCAAGAAATAAATGACGCGGAATCGCTCCAATAGCCGACAGCACTACCTCGTCTTTGATGCCTTTCTTCACTAGCGTCTCTAAGAGTTTGCGCCTCATTCCCTTGTGTCTATATGTATCTTGCAAAGTAGATTGGTTGAGTTGAGTAATTTTTGATGAGTACTTCCATTGGCGAAGTTATGCAATTTCAAGTGGATATTTTCGTAAAATGTTTAACTTTAAGCGAATTTTCATAGCTGATAAAAAAATATGAAATGTAATGTAGCACAGTCTGTAGACGGTGATTCATTTTTTGCGTCGCAAAAAATGAATGCGGTCTACAGACCGCGCTACTTCTGAGATTACCAAAAATAAAAGGCAAGCCGCCTATCGTTAGTTGTTCACCGTCTACCGTTAGCCGTCTACCGTCCACCGTTGAGATATGAAAGTAAAATTTTGCGGCGCAGCGCGTCAGGTTACAGGAAGTTCACATTTGGTTACTCTGGATAATGGCTACAAAATCCTCTTGGATTGTGGCTTGTATCAAGGGAATGACAAAGATATGGATGATTTCAACTCCGAATGGGCATTTAATCCGAAAGATATTGATTGTTTGATACTTTCACATGCCCACATTGACCATACGGGTCGTGCGCCCAAACTGGTCAAAGATGGCTTTCAGGGTGAGATTTTGTGTACTCATGCTACCCGAAGCCTGTGTAGTATCATGTTGTTGGATAGCGCGAAAATTCAAGAGCGCGATGCCGAATATTACAATAAAAAGAACCCGAAAAAGAAAAAGCGAAAACCTTTATATGATACCAACGATGTACGTCGCACACTCGCGCTCATGACGGGCTTGAGTTACGAACGCGCGCATCGGGTGTGCGATGGAGCAAAACTGTTATTTCGGGATGCAGGGCATTTGTTAGGAAGTGCGAGCGTAACTTTAGTGGTAGATGAACCCGATAAACCAACTGTGCGATTAGGCTTCACTGGTGATATTGGTCGTCCGTTTCGACCTATTTTGCGCGACCCGCGTACCATGCCCGAAGTAGATTACCTCATCTGCGAATCCACTTACGGCAACCGCGACCATAAAGCCGCTCCCGATGAGTTGGAGGAATTTCTTGGTGTCATTCAGGAGGTGTGTGTAGAAAATCGGGGCAAGTTACTCATCCCTGCATTTAGCGTAGGACGTACACAAGAAATCGTTTATATGCTCGACCGACTCGAAAACGCCGAGCGATTGCCCAAGCTACCGATTTACATCGACAGTCCATTGGCGATTAATGCGACGTTGGTGTACGGCTCACATCCCGAATGTTTCGACAAAGACATCCACGAATACATGCTCATTGATGATAACCCATTTGGTTTCAGCGAGTTAAAGTACATTCGCGATAGAGGACTCTCCAAGCGACTCAACGACACCAAGGAGCCTTGCATCGTCATCAGCGCATCAGGCATGATGAATGCGGGACGTATCAAGCACCATCTATTTAACAGTATGGAAAATCCCAATAATGGCTTACTCATGGTTGGTTATTGTGCGCCTTATACGCCCGGTGGCAAGATTCGCAAGGGAGCAAAAGAATTATATTTATTCGGTCAAAAACGCAAGCTCAATATGAAGGTACACGAAATGTATTCCTTCTCTGCCCATGCAGACCGCAGCGAAATGTATGATTTTGTCAAACATCAAAAATCACTCAAAAAACTATTTTTGGTACACGGCGAATATGATACACAAAAGAAATTCAAAAAATATTTAGAAGAAAAAGGTATCAAGGGTATTGAAATTCCTGACTTAAAAGATGAATTTGAACTCACGTAACGCGAGCTTCCAGCTCGTCGTATAAAAGAATCTTAAAATGACGACAACAGATTTTTCATTAAAATTATTGGGTAAATCATTGACCCAAATTACAGCAAAAGACCTAGTTGAATACTTCCAAATAGAGAAAGAGGAAAGTGACATATTAGAATTCAAATCATTTTTTAGATATTCAGGAAATAGTAAGGATTTCCCAAAAAGAGAAGATGTAATTTTGAAAACTATATGTGCTTTCTTGAATTCAAGTGGAGGGTTATTAATATGGGGTGCACCTGTTGAAGAAAAAACAGGTGATAGTCAAACAAGCTGCAAAGGGGAATTAACACCGATAGAAAAATATATCGAGAAAGATACTTTTATTAGTAAAATTTCAACTCGGATAATTCCTGTTCCTCCTGATGTTAATTTTCATCCCGTAGAAGTTGAAAAAGGTAAATTTGTTTATTTAATTGAAGTTCAGCAAAGTATCACCAAACCACATCAATTTGATAATCGATATTTTATGCGCTTAGATGGGCAAACAAAGTTTGCTCCACATCATTATATTGAAGCTCTTTTTAAACAGATTA
>JAHDEO010000048.1:0-4357 GCA_020628725.1 Saprospiraceae bacterium | reverse complement strand
TGGTTATATAGAGTTTCATGAATATTCTATTGACAAAAATGATTTATTAGTTCCCGTAACCGTAAACATAGGCAACTGCACTCCTCTACAAAATGAAGAAAATGTAACTTTTATTCTTAGTACAACTAAAGGTAAGTTCAAAGATGAAAGTATCACAAAAGATGTTTTTAAAAATTTGAGATTTGAGGATAATTCGACTCAAATTGTCAATAGGAGATTTATAGAAGTACTTCATTACGGCTTGCATGAAAAGTTCACTTTTTATATCTTATTTGACATACGGGAAATTGGAAATCGTACTTTGAAAGTTGATTTAAAGTTAAGTTTTGGAGGTAAATTTTCCCCTTTAAAAATTAGTCAATACAAGCTCTATATTAGTTTGGATTCAGATGATAAAATTGATTTTTACACAGAACCTCTTCAAGTAAACATTCTGGCTTATGATTATCATAAGGAAAAATAAACTTTTACCAAAAATACAATTTCACAATCACACAATTATACAATGAAACGACAACTCATCTCCTCCGGCACCAAATGGGAAGACATCGTAGGCTACTCCCGCGCAGTGCGTATCGGCAACATCATTGAAGTAGCCGGCACCACCGCTATGGACGGCGACCAACTCATCGGCAAAGACGATGTATATGCCCAATCGAAATTTATTTTTGAGAAAATAGAAAAAGCCCTCCACGAAGCAGGCGCAAGCATGACCGACGTGGTACGCACCCGCATGTATGTGACCGACATCAGCCGTTGGGAGGAAGTGGGGCGAGCGCATGGCGAGTTTTTTCGCAGTATCAAACCGGCATCTACGATGGTCGAAATCAGCGGCTTGGTCAATCCTGATATGTTGGTCGAAATTGAAGTAACTGCGATTGTTTCACAATAAAATCCAAATTCCAAAACCCAAATCCCAATTCAAACGTATGCTTGCAGTATATTTTGTTGGATTTTGGAATTTGGGATTTGGAATTTTCAAAATATGACTGCATTCATCACTCGTGACTTAGCCCCGGATAGCGACTTTCTCTATCTGCTTTCAAGAGAAGGCTGGCAAGTAAATGGATTCTCTCTATTAGAATTTGAAGGTGTGCCATTCAGTTATCCGCGTGTGGATTGGATTTTTTTTTACAGTAAAAATGGGATTAAATTCTTTTTTGAGCAAGAAGAATATGCTAACGAAAAATTAGCCGTGATGAGCAAGGCGAGTGCTGAGTATCTGTTGGAATACAACATGAAAGCAGATTTCATTGGCACAGGAGATGCAGACACTACTGCACCCACTTTCTTAAAAATGGCAAAAGGAAAACGCGTATTATTTCCCCATGCAAAAAACTCGCGTCATTCAATTAGAAAAATCATTGAGAATGAGATAGATGTGATTGATGTGCTGGTCTATGAAAATCGAAAAATAACAGACTTTCCACCAAGTAATGCGGCTGTTTTGGTCTTTACTTCACCGATGAACGTAGAGGCGTATTTTGAAAAATACGAACTGAAGGAAAAACAAAAATTGGTAGCTATCGGACATACGACAGCTACCAAATTAGCGGAATTGGGATTTGAAAATATTAAAATAGCAATAGAACCAAATGAAATGGCACTTGCCGAAACAGTGTTGTCTATTTATTGATTTTATAGATCACACAAATCACTTTCCTGCACAATCTCTGCTACGAAAGTTGATGTATATGGAAATTCAACAAAATCAGGGTCGGCAGGATCAGAAGTGGAAGGGTCAAAACCATAAAGCACACCCTCAGATGAGCCGATAATCACTGAACCATCATTCGAAGCGATTTTAAGTTCAGCATCACTAAATAGGATAGACAAAAAACCTGTAAAACCCGTGATGTCCTCACCCAATGCTTGACCGCCATAGCCCCAAACAACATCTCCACCATCTTTCAGCGTGAAGTACACGAAATCGCCCGGCTCAAAATTTTCAGTCTGTAAAGGGAATGAAAGATTTTCTACTTTGTTGGCAATCATAATGCCTTCCTTGCCATCTACTTCGCAAAAAGCCGCGAAAGCATCTGTCTCAACTACATTTTCATTGATGACTAATTTGAAACTTGTTTCTAAATTTTCGGTATTGATAATAATTTCGCCGTCTTCATTACATGCGGTAGCGGTTAATAAAACTGCGAATAATGCTACAAGAGCAATCTTGTTCATAAGTTTGAAATTCATGATTAAAATTTAAGAAATGAGAATCTAAGCTTAGAGTAAATTTTGTTATCACTCATATATTAGCCTGAAAACTTATGAACGTTACACCAAGTACTATTTTTTCTTAAAAAATCTAAATAAACTCTAATCACTAACCACCAATTTGCCTCCTTTCTGTTGCCCGTTGTCAAAATTTATCTCATAAAAATAAATCCCTGCTGAAAGATTACCGCGTTCTATAAGTAGTTGATTATCTGTGCTTTTATAATTGCGTTGCAGGCGTCCATCAGCAGAATAGACTTGTACAGATTCAACTTGCAAATCACTTTCAATTCGCAAGAGACTTGAGGTAGTCATTGGATTAGGATGTAAAGTAACAGAAGCTGCAATTTCATTAATTTCTTCTGTCGAAGTAATCACATCATACACATTAGCGACGATGTCGGATGATACTTGCAGCGGTCCTATATCGGGGCAAGGATGCGGCACATCCGCCACCCAAATTACAGCATAAGAAACCATATCGGACTCTCCGGGGTACAATGTGCCGGGTCCGCTAGACATGACAAAACGACGGTCATTGGGATCATTCGGCACACTACATTCTGACCATGCGCCCGGAGAAGTATCTGATGGATTGGAAGGATACATAAAAGGTGTAGAAAACGTTCCCTGTTGATGTCCGTCACCACCATATTGTATCGGTGAACCATCGGGCCAAATTCCTCGCATAAAATCATAAAAGTCAGCTGCTCCTTGTGGGTTATTATAGGGCATAGGACTGAAACTATTGGTATAGCTTACAAAGGCACTCATTCCTTGTGAGTTTCCTGCTTCATCATCCACTCCATCAAGAATACGAAAACCAATAATGGGCACTTCATCACCATAGCCATTGACGCCTTCGCAGTCAGGGTCGGTAGCTTCACCGTTGTAACCGTAAGCCATATTTCTGAGCGTATCGCAGCCTACATAGTCATTATTCCAGCAGCCCAAGTCGGTATCGACCCACAAACCAACCCGTAAATCATGTAAAGTTAAAGTGCTTTTATTGGTGATGGTGTAGTCGTAAAAAGTGGTGTTGCGTAAATTACCGCTATAAATGGAATTGAAAGCATAAGCCATCGCCGCAACCTCGATGCCGAGTTGGTCACCGCCTGTTTCGCTGTGTATGTTACCTCTGTCGTTGAACATCCACCAAACAGCTTGGTCGCCTTTAATTTTGGGATAATCACCTGCGGTGGCTTCGTAGATGCCATTACCATCAACATCGACAAAAGGGGCAAGAGGGCGGTCGGGCAAATCAGGTCCGGGCATGGCATTAAATTCGGGATTATTGCGTCCGGGCCAAATCAAGATGTGATAGGGAATAGGGCTATCTATTTGTCCATTATCCTGAAAATCAGCAATGTGTGCCTCGATTTCCGATAAGTTGACCCGCCAATGTCTGTCCCATATCATACACGTAGGAGAATCTGTTCCTGTTTGTACATCAACAGGTCCGGACCAAAAGTCGTTGCCGGCTTGCCGATAGGTTTGGGCGGCAAGTTTAAGATTTCCGGCAGCATCGAAGCCACCTATCCAAAGTCCGGCAGCAAAAACAGAAGAAACTTCCTTTTCTCCCGGCGCAACATTCGGCACGATATATTTTCCGTTGGACAAATCCCACCACATATCACCGCCACCGAGTAGGCGTGCGCGTACGTTATTGATGTCCAAATCAATTTGAGAAGTAGATGCAGGGCAATCAGTGTCGGAAGGCTGGGCATTGAGGGTAAAAACTGTTATTAGGAATAAAATGAAGACGTTGAAGTGTTTCATAGTCAGATTTAAGTTACGAGTTACCGAGTTGCGGGTTACGAGTTGAATTGATAGGTTTTTTGATAATCAGTTCACTAACTCTATAACTTTTGAATCGAACGAGTTGGTGAGATTATCAAATTAAAATCTACAAATGTTTGATTATCACAATCAGACAAGCTAACCCGTAACTCGAATTACGATGAATAAAAGTTAAAATTAATCGAAAACCATTATCAAAAAAAGGGAGAAAAAAGGCGAGTTGTCGGAAGAAAATAAATGTTTTATTGCTTCATTGCTTCATGGTTATATTGATGTTTTTACTGCATAATGAAAACCACAAAAGCAATGCAACCATGAAGCACTATAACCATTGGACAAA
>JAHDEO010000572.1 GCA_020628725.1 Saprospiraceae bacterium | reverse complement strand
CAATTGGAGAGCCGATTTTACGACGGATAATGGCAGTCTTACCCTTCAAGACCCTAGTGACCCTGCCTTCATCGCTGACGACCAAAACATGCGCAACCTTTGGTTGCCCAACTTCGGTGCAGGGCTTTATTTTTCTACTGAATCATTGTATTTAGGTTTCTCTGTACCGCATATTTTGGATAGTGATTTGAGACGTGAAGGTATTGACCCTGATTCGCCGAATCTTTTTGCACGCCAATATCGCCATTATTATGTAATGGGTGGTTTGGTGATGCGATTGAGCGAAACAGTACATTTCAAGCCTTCTTTCTTGATAAAAAATGTCGGTTTATTCACCGAATTCCGAGAACAAGCTAATGACGCCAGTCAGGGCATTTCCGCACCTACGGAGTTTGATATTGATGCTTCTTTACTGTTTAATGAGACACTTTGGTTAGGCGTATCATTTCGCTCGGCTTTCGAGGGATTTAGCGCTGTAAGTTCCTATGATTCAGTAGACTTGTGGGCATCACTCCAATTTGGAAATGGCTTACGCATCGGCGCAGCCTACGATTTCCCATTGACAGAAATTCGCCAAGTATCATCCGGCTCATACGAGATTATGGTTGGTATTGATTTGAATTACGATAAAGATAAAATAGTTACACCAAGATATTTTTAGTGTTGTTGTGCTGTAGTGTCGCAGTGTTGTAGTTGCAATATCATCCACAACACTACGAAACTACGACACCACAATACCACAACACATTCATGAAAATGAAATTCAGAATAATAATCACACTAATAATCTGCTGTTTGTTTATCGGAAATGCCGAAGCACAGCAAAAGAAACTCAAAAAGGCAGACCGATATTACAAATCGCTCAATTACCAAAAAGCCATTGCGTACTACTTGGACGTGTTGGACAAGCGAGATATATCGTCTGCTAAAATAAAATTGGCGGAGTGCTACCGCAAAATCGGCAACATGAATGAAGCCGCATTTTGGTATGGTCAGGTCGTGCGTTTGCCGGAGGTAGAACCTGTTCACAAACTCTACTATGCCCAAGCCTTGCAAGGCACTGGGAAGTGTGAGCAAGCAGACCGTTGGTTCAAAGAATATGCTTCCGAAGTCCCTTCCGACCAACGCGGTCAAATCCTCGCCAATGCTTGTGAGCAAGCTACCGTCAATCAACTCAAATCTGTTGGTTCGAGCTACTACCGCACACAGCAGGTAGAAGATGTCAATACGCGATTGGATGATTTTGGTGCGGCATTCTTCCGTCAGGGAATAGTATTTACTTCAGAACGTGATAGAGGGGCGGCTGTTCGTCGCATACATACATGGACGGGCAATCCGTTTTTGGAATTGTATTATACCGAAATTCAGCCACAAAGTAATGGTTACACTTTTGGTATTCCCGTTAAATATTCTTCTAAAATCAACACCAAATTCCACGATGGACCTGTTTCGTTCAATGGTGAGCAAGACCGTATTTATTTCACCAGAAATAATGTTGAAAATAATAAAGTAGGACGCGACGGTGAGGGCATTGTCCGCCTCAAAATCTACACGGCACGCCTCGAAAACAACGAATGGAAAAATATCAAAGGCATGTCCTTTAATAGTGAAGAATACTCTACTGCACACCCAACCGTCACGCCTGATGGCACTACAATGTACTTCACTTCCGACATGCCTGGCGGTATGGGCGGAATGGATTTGTATATGAGTACGCTCGAAAATGGACGTTGGGGACCAGCCATCAATATGAATGCTTACGTGCCCGGTATCAATACCGAAGGCGACGAGATTTTCCCCTTTGTACACGATGATGGTACCTTGTATTTCGCATCGAATGGTCATGCGGGACTTGGTGGCTTAGATATTTTTTATACAAAAAATACAGAAGGTTCATGGTCTCCTGTGCAAAATATCGGCTCGCCTATCAATAGCTACTCTGACGATTTTAGCCTCACTTACAGTGCTGATAAGAGTATTGGTTTTTTCTCATCTAATAGAAAAGGCGGGAATGGAAACGATGACCTATATATGTTCCAGCGTTTTGCAGTTGATGTAGAAGTGCTTGTTTATGATAAAAATACAGGCGAACCCATCGACGCTGCAAGCGTAGAAACAAATATCAACGAACGCCAATTTACGACGGGTAGCGATGGACGTATTTTCTTTGAAATGCCTGTAGACCGTACTGCTCGCGTAGAAGCTGATCGCGATGATTATCAAGCGAATTCATCTACTGCCAATACACGCTCGCGTAAGAGTGGCGAAAAAATACTCGTTAATATCGGCTTGGATAGACCACTTGAATTTCAGTTGGCAGGAACAATACGCAGCAAAACGGGAGGTGTCGTTAGCAAAGCAGACCTTACGATTACGAATGACTGTGGCGAACCTGTTGATGTCCTTCAAACGGACGTTGCCGGACAATTTGCCTTCGACCTCATGCCCGATTGTTGCTACTTAATTAAGGCAGAGAAAAACGGCTTTTTGGTGAATACTGCCAACGTATGTACACGCGGGAGAAGGTCATCTCAAACCATTAGCAGCAGCGTGACATTGGATGCTGTACCGACTTCTAGCGAAACTGTTGTTGTCGAAACTACTACGACTACATCGACGACCACGACAACACCTTCTATACCAACAAGTGTTACACCGCGCCCATTGGGTTTCCCGACTTTGTATCATGATTTTGACAAAGCACCTGTACAGGAGTTATATCAAGATGAGTTGACGATTATTTATAATTTAATGTCTACCAATGGGTCTGTGATTGTCGAAATTGCTTCACACACTGATGCACGTGGACCTGCGGGTTACAACCAACAACTTTCTGCTCGTCGTGCCAATGAAGTCGTAGACTATCTCAAAGGCAGAGGCATCGACGAAAGTCGTGTAAATGCCACTGGCTACGGTGAATCTCAAATCATCAATGGCTGTACTGATGGTGTAAAATGCTCTGAAGAGCAACATCAGGAAAATCGTCGTACAGAAGTGCGCGTAGTTGGTAGTTCGAATTAGAAACATAATGCGGTTTTTTTAATCGCTCAAATAATTATAAGTTTTAGAAGGGCAAAATCGGCATCGGTTTTGTCCTTTTTCGTTAAACCGTAGCGTAATGCTTCCGGCTTGTGTTACGTTAAATTTGAAATTCATTCGTTGTACGACATTCAAAAAATAGCTGACATTCTTTCTGCCACATTCTTAAATGAGGATGTCCATCCTGCGAACATTACTCAACTACTATTTGATAGTCGAAAAGTGTCTTTGCCACATGGTTCTTTATTTTTTGCAATAAAGGGAACGCGGCATGATGGGCATGATTATATCGAAAATGCTTATGAAAAAGGTGTCAGAAATTTTGTAGTCAGCGCACGCCCCCAGCCCCTGAAGGGGAGTCTGCCCACTCTGCAACATGACGCGAGTGCAGACTCCTCTTTAGGGGCTGGGGGCGTGTGGGGCGATGCCAATTTCCTACTGGTCAAAAATACCCTCCAAGCCCTTCAAATTGTAGCCCAATATCACCGCGAACAATTCAACTTCCCCATCATCGGTATCACAGGCAGCAATGGCAAAACCATCATCAAAGAATGGCTCTATGAATTACTACGTGAAGAACATAACATCGTCCGAAGTCCGAAAAGTTACAACTCGCAGATAGGTGTGCCGCTTTCGGTTTGGCAGATGGACGAGACGCATGATTTGGGGATATTTGAAGCAGGTATTTCGCAGAGAGGGGAGATGGAAAAATTGGCGCAAATTATTCAGCCTAATATCGGATTGTTGACCAATATCGGCGAGGCACACAGCGAAGGTTTTTCGAGTATTGAAGAAAAATTACGAGAGAAAATACAGTTATTTTCTTCTTGTAGAATAATTATTTGTCGAAATGATAATGAATTGATAAACAAAGTAATAACCGAGATGTCTGACACTTCAAAAGTGTCCGGCATTTTCACTTGGGGCAGGAATAAAAATGCGGATTTGTACATTGAAAAAATCGAAAAACAAGGTG
>JAHDEO010000571.1 GCA_020628725.1 Saprospiraceae bacterium | reverse complement strand
GATACGCTGACCTGTCCATTGGGGTCGATGACCATATTCTTTTTATAATGCTCATTCCACCCCACTTCAGAACCAAACAAGCGGTTGAGTTCTTCTTGTGAGGGCTTACCGTAATAGTATTTGGTATCGTGACCATTACCGAGTCGATGGGTGGGTCCTACACCGCTTTGACGACGGATGCGTCCCGTATTGTCGGGTTCGTATTCTACATGGGTGAAGGGGTAAAGTTCAGCATCAGGCACGTATGCCTGATGCCCGGCTTGGTCAGGATTTTGGTCAGAGTAATATCTTGATGCCCCGCTTCCATGGTTCATACCTCTTGCTTCCAAGGTACAAAAACCATCTGCTGATATGTCAAAATGGTTACGATTATAACCTGTATTACTTATCTCGTCTCTGTTGAAATTTTCATAAAACCCCAATACGCCGACCGGGTTTCCGCCCGCATCGCTTACCGGTGCGGGCAACGCCTGTACTGCAGCACGCCCCTGATGGTCGTAGAAGGTTTCTCCCACGATGCTCTGCTCATCGGTATTGATTCTGGTAACAACCTGATGACTACGTAATGAGCCATCAAAATAAGTCACGACTTCTTTTTTCTTGCCTTCTTCGGCGTAGCTGGCGGAGTATTGCCAGTTGAGTTTATCTTGTTCGTGAATATTTGTACCTCCTATGAAAATCCGTGCCGGATGCGAGCATACATTTTGTTCTATTGAAGGGGTACTCCATTCACTTGTTATAGGGATATTTTGATTGTTTTCATCAAAGGTCAAAGCGCGAATACGGAACAATAAATACCCTTGTTCGAAAAGCATTGACACTCTGTAGGTATTTTCAGTTGTGGTGATACGAGTTGCATTATTTCTAAAATTGAAGGTTAAATTATTATTAGGACAATTTGCAACATTGTAACTATTGACATGCAGCCATTCTAATTGATATTCTTCCGCACAGGCTTGTTCGCTCCATGTTATTTCTAATTCTTGTGATGCAGTTATAGGATTGATATTAGAAATAGCAGGAGTTTGAAGACAGTCTAATTCATACAAGCGATTAACTGAAATGTGATTGATAAGTTCAAGGCTTGCAGGAATTGCCGCCGATGGAATCGGACTTAAATTTATACTTCCCCCTACTACCGTAACAGTTACATCATGCCCTCCTGTAAAAAGTACCGCATCTCTATCTTGATGAACGACTCCCGGAGCATTATCATGGACTACAGTCAATGTAGGATTGGGTATTATGCTTTGGCTATTACCATCTTCATCCAGATAAGTGATATTTAACTCAAGTATTGCCGTATAGTTTGCTTCATTAGTAGCCATATCAGGATTAATGCGTAGGGCTACATAATTTTGTGCTTTCTGATAGCGAATGTTGTTGTCATCCATCCAGTTTGCACCAAAAGCATTCACAGAAAACAAGTCATCCTCAACCTGTAATGTTCCGTTGGCTATTTGAGTGCCTTTTAAGTCAAGTTCATATATATCCTGTGCATTTACTGTAAAAGCTGCCATCAAAAACAACCATACCAACAAATAAGCACTAGCGTTTTTCATTCGTCTGTCCAATGTATTGAGTTTATTTTTCATGTCGTTCATTTTTATTCCGAGTTACGGGATTTGAGTTACAGGTTGTGGGGTTCGGGTTGTAAATTATTATATATCTTGTTCAATTTTTGAGTAGAAAGCGGAGACGCTACGTTCAGCGTCTCCTTACCAAAGGCGGTGAGGGAACACCATTTTTAGTATCAAACTCAAAATCAATTCATTTGTGTTTTTGGGTGTAAACATTTAATAATTAACTAATTTCAAAATAATATTTCCCTTAGTCATATTCAGTCACTTCAAGGTGATTGGCGAGGTTAAAGTCGCTATACTTGGCTATTACTGTTACCTCATCATCATTTTTAATGTCAATGTATTTTCGGATATTGAAAGTATCTTTATCAAAATTTGGATTATTAGTTTGTTTCAAGAAATTTACCTCTATACGTACTTTTGAAAATTCGTCTTCTACAATTTCTATCGGTTGTCGATAGTACATGATGTATTTGGTCAATAGCCCTGTTTGCGTATCCATGTAGGCGACAATTTTTTCATATTCACCATAGTGATAATTAAAGGCATAGCCTTTTTGTCCATTTTTCACGCCCAAATATTCTACATCATACATGTCTTCGGGAGAAAAATCAAGTGTATCTAAACCCATTGCTTTGCCTAAATCTGCTATGGTTTTATTGAGTTCGCTCATAGCTTTTTTGTCTGCTTTTGTAGGTTCTGCGGGTGTTCTTCTTTTGTCAATGGCAATAAATTCGCTACGCTCATTTATCATCAACATATACTCATCGCCATAGATAACTTCTGTTCCAAATTGGTGCATACGAAAACGGTTGCCGTCCCTTTTCATGCTCATCATTTCACGCTCGGTGGATTGGGTCGTTGTATGAGATGGGAATAATAAATACTCCATTTCCACCTCATATGTATCTTCTTGATACAGCGCAAATGCTTGTTCAAAATCTACTTTATAATCTTGGGCTCCCACTTGCAAAAAACAAGCAGTCAGCACCATAAGTATTATTGCATTTTTCATATTTAATTCTTTTAAAATAGTGGATGAATAATGGATGTTTCATTTGACAAATGCCTATACGCACCTCCAACTCCTAAAGGAGCGTCCTCCCCCGCCGTTAATCATTAATCGTTAACCATTAATCATTAATTTTCCGTATTCCGTTTCTGGCTTCTTGGATGGTCATGATGCCTCTTTCAGTTTCTTTTTTGATGCGAATAAGTGCGCCTTCTTCGTCGTACTCGTAATAGGTGGCGTAGTTGCGCTCATCTAGTTCGGCGGAGAGGCGTAATGTCACGGGGTCATACACGAATGATTTCATACTTGCATCGAATGGATGGATTCTAATATCATCAAAGAAGACATCGTTACCACCGGAGTTATTAAGTTGGACTTTAATTTTCTCGGCATCAGCAGGTACGGTAAATTCTGCTTCTATGCGCTGCCAACCGTCGATTATAGCTCCTGAAGGTTGGAATGCATTTGTCTGTGTACCGGCTCCCGGACTGGGACCTTCGAAGTATAATGAGATATTGGGACTATCGTAGGTACGAGCATTGGGAATGTCCTCTTTTACCCATGCACTGACGACGTACTTTGCACCGGGTAAAGGGGCGAAGCTGCTTTCACAGAAATCGCAACAGATGGTGACGGTTTCGGTGAAGGTGACGGAGCATTGCTCAGCAACAGTCTCAAGTGTATTATTCTCATCATTATCACAGTCCTCTGCGCACGATGGTATACAACCTGTACAATCACTTATACAACCTCCATTACCATTTGGAAAATTACAGTATGAGACAGTTAATTCTACGGTATAGTCTTCGGATTCACTGAACGTAAACGAGGGGTCCGGCGATGTGGAAGTACCGATAACGCTGCCGGAAGCATCTCTGAAAGTCCATAGGTAAGTTTCGTTTTGCCCTCCACCATAATTACCTGTATATTCAGTTGCAAAATTGTAGGTACATCCATCACCTTCTTTGGTAACTTCAAAACTTTCTGCGGCACATTCTTCTATATCAAGGTATGCCCATCCTGTGTGTCCTCCGTGTGTACATTCTGTCATCGTAGCTTCTACCATTACTTCTTCTCCGGCATATTGCGCTAAATTGATTACATTCTTCTGCCAGTCAAGCACCATTCCATTGAATGATTGGGCAGGTTGCCCCATAGGCACGTACTGACCAACAGTAATTCCTGCTGTCTCAAAATCAGGGTTTTGCGAAGCTGTTCCAACTACAGCGTAGGTGCCACAGCGGATTTCTTCCCAAAGCTGTGTTTCATCATTAAAGGTTTTAAATTTAATCGTGAAATAGGGTTTTTCGGTATTTGATACTGTGTTGCCATCGTGGGTAGTTTCACTTGATTCAGTGTCCTGTATTGCTAATGCATAGTTGTATTTTAAAATGGGAGTAGCCCCATCTACCATGAATTTCCCTACTATCCTGTGAGCGTGAA
>JAHDEO010000570.1 GCA_020628725.1 Saprospiraceae bacterium | reverse complement strand
CTAAGTTACAAAATTTCAATGAACTTATTTGGATGCTAACACAGCATCTCTAAGAGCTTGTTTTTAAATGAGTGCGTTTTGAATACATAATCAAACATTCTGTATTCAAAATTCACTCATTTAAAATTCAAAGCCAATACCAATATTCGCAAAAAAATTATTCTTATACGACAAAAAAACATTATGATTTTTTTGTTAAAAAACTCAAACTCTTTGATAGTCTACTGATTTTAAGTTACTTTTGTCTCATCATGCGTCTTGATACAAAAAGACGGAATGAGAGCACATAATCAAAATAATTACAAAAATCTATTAAACCGGAAAACAAGTCTCTCGACTGAACTTTTTCCCAATCTATACCGCATTCATTTTCAGACACAAAAAGTGAAATGCCTATTTTGCGATGATTCCACTTATTATTTGTGTTAACATTATAAACTTATGAATCATGTATAATTAAAAAAGATAACTCGCATCAAACACACCGTTTTAAAAAATTATCACATATATAAAAAACTTGTAGACAGTACGAAAAAGTAGCTGTCACAAAAAAAATCTTGGGAAATATCGTAACATTCGAGAATATATCTCCGTTTAAATAAATGTGAGGTCTCGGATTTAGGCGTATTTTTCGTTCACACAAAACTCAGCGACCATGAAAAATTTTACACTTCCCCTCCTGACCTTCGTGTTATCATTTACCATAAACTACACGAACGCACAGTGTCCCCCCGGAGATGTAATGTTATATAGCCAAACGGAAGTTAGTGCTTTCGTAGCGAGCTATCCCAACTGCACTGAAATCAACGGCAATTTAAAAATTGGCTCTCTCGCCTCCGGTGCCTACTCCAACATTTATGATTTGTCCGGTATGGGCAACATCAATACCATCACCGGAGATTTATTGATTGTCAACAATTATAACTTAATCAACATTCAAGGGCTTGAACAACTCACACATGTGGAAGGTCATGTTCATGTCTTCTATAATCAGAGTTTGACGAATGTAAACGGATTGAGTAGTTTACAGACGATAAATGGCAATTTGAAATTTCTAAGCAATCCGGCATTGACTACTATCGGCGGCATGCAAGAATTGTTGAGTGTAGGTGCTGATATGGAAATTTCTGAAAATGATGTACTGACCAACCTAAATGCTTTCAACAGATTGACCACTGTAGGTGGCTACTTATCTATATGGGGAAATCCCGCGCTTCAAAGCATCAATGAATTAGTAAAACTCGGTGCCGTAGGTGGCAATCTTGCTATCAATCAAAATCCTTTGATTCAAAATCTACATGGTTTGGAGTCTTTGGTTACCTTAGGTGGCGATTTTAATCTCACGCAAAACACCAATTTGACAGAACTTGGGGATTTAAGTCCTATCATGCAGCCCTCTGCAATACTCCGAATTGCTTTCAATTTCAATCTATCGGATTGTGCTGCTCAGGTTTTCTGCGACCACATCTCAAATGGCGGCGGTACAGAAATCATTGGTAATGGTGAAGGTTGCAGTTCTGTTACCGAAATAGAAAGTGCCTGCCCCTTTACATTGCCTGTAGAACTTTCAGGCTTTAAAGCAGAATTGAAAGGTAAAACCGTTTTGCTATCATGGCAAACGCTTACAGAAAATAATAATGAAGGTTTTGAAATCCAACGCAGCAAAAATGGACTCAACTGGGAGGCATTAGGTTGGGAAGCCGGACAAGGCGACGCTGCTACTGCTCACTCATATTCATTCACGGATAACCGTCCGATGCTTGGCAAAAACTATTACCGCCTCGCACAAACGGATTTCGATGGCAGAATTGAACATTCAGAAATCCTTACCATATCTTTTTATAATGGAGTCGTGTCTGTATATCCTAATCCGACGCGCGACGTACTCAAGATTGCTGTAGAGAATGACATGCCGATTGAAAATGTTGTTGTTTACAACACCTCAGGCAATGAAGTGATGCGCGAAACAACTGTTACCAACAGCCTCAACGTTGCTCACCTCAATAGCGGTACTTACATCGTTGCCATTCAGGTGGATGGCGAAACTATCCGCGAAAAACTGGTTATTGAATAAGATAGTTTTAAAATAAATAAAAAGGTGAAAGCCCGTAGTTTTGACATTTATCAGAACTACGGGCTTTTTCTGTTTTTAATAAAGAAAAACAGAGACTTTAATCATATTTGTCTGTCTTATTTTAAGAAGAAGAATAAGTTTAACTTGAACTTAATCTTGAACTTAAACTTAAACTTATCATGAGACTATATCTGGTTGCAGCCTTACTTATGTTTAATTTTACTTGTAAATCACTCAAAAATTCAGCCCCCGTTTACTCATCAAGCACAAATATGGACATCAAAATAAAAATCGGTCAAACCTTTGAAATTGAATTGGAAAGTACGCCATCTTCGGGTTTTCAGTGGTTGGTAGTCGAGCCATTGGACGAAAAAATCGAATTTGTAGATACGCGCTACGATGACACGCCTAAAGATAATCCCGATGGATTTATGATAAATAATGTTGTACGCGAATGGAAAGTCTTTAAAGCCCTAAAAAGCGGTGAAGCTACCTTGCAATTAAAATACGCTCAGCCTTTTAATCCTGATGACCCGGAAGCTGAAGTTCAGACATATCAAGTGGTTATTGATTAATCCCAATAAGTACCAAATCATAAATTCCAAGTACCAAATTCCGGTTTCAATGCTTAAAATCAGAATTTGATACTTGGAATTTTACACCTTTATCCTGCTTTTTCTCGCCATTTTTTCTTGAAAATTAATTACTAATACAATCTTTTCCATACTTATAAGTAATTGATTTTTAATTATTTTAAAATTTCAACATCTTAATATAGTACGTTTCTGCAACGCATTTTTATTGGAAAATGCGATTTTTTGTAGTTGGTACAGGTCGGTTTTTCATGCAAATTTGTAATGTCAATTGAAAGCAATACAAAAATACAATACATGCAAATGTGCCTTTAAGATATTACGGATATTGACAGCTCTCCTTCGTTCAGGAAGAAGAAGACAACCGATATTCCGTGCAACTCGCAGTAAAGTGTGGTTGTATAAACCGGGGAGCAGACCATTTGGGTCTGTTCCTTTTTCTTAAAATCATAAAAAAATTAGCGCATTTACATGATATAAAACTAACTATCAGCAACTTAAATATATCACCCATCATCAAACATAATAATTTTAACGAAAAAAGTTATCAGAAAGTCAGTAAACACACCCTTATATTTGCAAATAGATAGTCAATTATAATGATTTAAATAAACAAGCTGTAATATTCTGATTATCATTAATTTAAAAACATTTAACCATTGTTAAATACAACCTTTTTTTCGTAAAAATGCATCTATAAAGAAAACAGTAAGCCATCATCTATTTTGAACAAGCGATTAAAGTTCAAATCAAACCCTACGTTCTTTTACCTAATGAGTAACCCGATTACCTCCAAAAAAACACTGGAAACATTTTTTAACATCAATAAACTTTTTATTCATGAAAACAGTAAAAGTAAAAAACATCTTCTTTGGCTTACTGACTATCGCGGCATTATCAACTATGTTCGTTGCTTGCCAACAAGACGCCCTTGAAGACCTCACACCAACCACAGAAAAGCAACTTACAGAGATTGAAGACCGAAACTTCGACAATCTCGCCACCGACATCATCGGAACATGGCGACACTCTCACGAGGAAAACACCGACCCGACTGTGGCAAGCGTCTACCGTCCATATGGGTTCGATTTTCCACCATCAAGAGGTCGTAACGGATTCAGATTTTCTCCTAATGGCAACTTTGTTTATCTCTATCCCGGTCCGGCAGATGAGCCTCTCCAAGTAGAAGGTACATGGCGAATCGTGGGGACAAGCAGCATCTTGGTTTCTGTTCCTGTTACAATTGACGGTCCATCAATCCCAAGACTACCGATAATTAAGGTATTATCTATCGACAGTGGCAAGTTGGTAGTAAAGCCTGTTAACTGGTATTAAAGAACACGATGAACTCCAGCAACAACATTTAACCTTAACGCCT
>JAHDEO010000569.1 GCA_020628725.1 Saprospiraceae bacterium | reverse complement strand
CCAATGTGCCGACACAAGGGATACACACCCTACCATCAAAATTAGATACAATTTTTACATCATTGCTAGTGCAGTCATTACCGTCATTACATGCTACCTCGGATAGATATTGATTTGAACAGGGATCTATCGGAGTGAATGACCGAGTCGAAGACCATGAACATTCATCACTGTCTTTGATGCGCCAACAGTATTCTGTATTGATTTGTAATGGCACAGGTATTTGATAGTTATTACCTGTTACTGCTGAGGCATTGTGAACTAATGTGCCGGAAGGAGATTTAGAAAATATGTATAGTAAATTTGGTTCACTGACAATGTATAAATTACCATTATTGTCCATTGTAACCCCCTCGGGTTGCGGAACAGAATTAGCCCCTAAAAACTGTATTCTGCTGCGTTCATTACAATTTTCGTCCACTTCTATAAGGGTTCTACTCTCTTCGCTTAGTAATAGTGAATGTCCTTGTACTCCCAAATGATGTACCCCATCTGTAAGTCCTAAATGATGTAGACCTGCAAGGTCAATAAAATTGTTAAAAGGAGCAGCTAATACATCGCAGGGTTCAGTGATAGCATTTATTGGCAATATTACATCGGAAGTATGCCCGGTAAATGAATAATAGGCTCTATCCTCCTGCCACGGTCTTGGATTTCTCTCCAAATCTCCTTCTTTCACAGTATATATGCGACCATCTGAAGGATTGTAAGAAACTCCTTCTAGTCCGGCATTGTTCCCCCAACTTAGATTATCGGGCAATTCGGCAACATGTGCACTACTGTAAGATACGGGCGATGTGGATATATCGACTATTGCAATATTTCCTCGTCTTTCTTCTGTCACGGCGTATCTTGTTCCACCTAAATGAACAATTCCTTCCGTGTCTTCAAAACCATTAAGGTCAATGGTTGTCAGTAGCATATCGCCGGATAAATTTGTTTCATAGATAGTTGGATCGCCGTTTTGCACCATGAATAAAGTATTAGTTTCTTCATTGTACGTCACACCTGATAGGTCGTCATTTACACCGGGTACAGTTGTAGTACAAACTAACTCATAAGCTGCCAAATCAACAGTATTCGGAGTAGGGGTGGATGTCGAACAGAGGTAGACTTCGATGTCTGTATTATTATTTGTACTTGCAGTCCACTGCAATTGTACAGGTGGCGTTACATTGGCACCGTTAGCAGGTGCGATCTGTATCGGCTGTGCATCAGTCATTAAATAACTACAGAGCAAAGCAGTGATTGTCACCACCATTTTAAGAAATACACAGGAGCCTCGCGGGAGCGCATTTCTACTTAAAAAATTAGTTTTCATCGTTCATAATTTTTTAAAAAAGTTAATAAATATCGAACCGACTCACGTCCATGCATACCAAGCCTACCCCATACCATAGTATAAGTCTTGGAGTTAAGCTCCTAAGCGTATTGTTGATTAATTAAATTCGCGCGAATCAACACAAGGTTGCAGTCGCCGATTCGTGTTAGTCTTTTGAATTGAGGGTTATTGTTTTCATCAGTTCCTCAATTCGACCACAAGATGCAGGCTTCTACAAAAACTTCATAGGAAGGATTTGAAGTGCTTTTACAAAGTTTAATTTATCTATTTTATAAACAAATGACTACAAACAGATTGCAAAACATTCTTCGATTTACAAAATAATGAGAAATATTTTTATGAAGGTAAAAAACCGGAAAAATGACGACTCTAAAAATAAAAAAACCTACCCATGCCGAAGCACAGATAGGTTCATAAATATTTTCAGTAAAGCGTATTGACGCTCTTTCAAATTATAACTTACTCAAGAACTCTCCATAAGTGTCAGTAGAAATACTCATAGAATCCAGAACAGCACATTCATAATCACGGATGAAGTTCAGTCTGTCATCCAATGAGTCGGTAGGGTGAACATCTAACCATGTAATTGTACTATTATTTTGCAAAAACCATTTAAGCAGGTCGGCATCGTAGCCCTTTTCACAAGCCAATTCGAGCATAAAATTGTCAGCTTCTTCCACGCTGTTTTGGTCAAATGGTTGGCTATATAAACTATTGAGCAATTCTTCGGCAGTCTCAACCGTAGAGCCAAGTGCAAGATCAAGGAGCAATTGCAAACCGTAATTATCCTGCAATTTTTGACTGACAAAGCCCTTGTCGGCATAGCTGATTTCATTTGCCAAAAGGTGCATGAAAGTTGATTCAGAACTTATCGCTTTAAGAAGTCCCTTATCAAAATAAATATAACCACCCGGCGTAGTGAATGCATTGGTACCTTCATCATCATTGATAATGTGTACCTTCCAGTTGTAAGTGGTACGATGTGTTAAGGTGCCACTATCGGTAATGAAGTTGACGTAATTGTCAAGGTATTCATAAGCCGCTGCATATTCTGTTCTGTCCAGTATTTCGTAACTTTCATTATTGGTGATAAGTTCAAGAATACGATTAGCGATATTTCTTCTGTCCTCAGCCGTCAGTTCCATGACCGGCGGAATCTCCACTTCTGTATCGCACGCACTGAACATGAGTGAAAAAGCGCAAAAAAGTAATAATAGTTGTTTAGTCTTTAGTAGATAGTTTTGTAGCATGAATAATTTTAGGTTTGGTGTAAGTTGCTGTGCAACTTAGTTTTGTATAGTTTAAATTGCTGATGGATGTTTCGTATTAGCATCAATTTTGGGTCAAAAAGTATGCCATGTAACAGTATTAAATTCCAATTAACAAATTCCAAATTCCAATATTAATGAAAGTTCAGTGCAGATTTAAATTTTACGCCAAACCTAAACTTATTTTGTCACAAGTTCGACATTTGAATGTAAAAGTTTATTTTCCATCAGATACTGAGCGATTTGTACCGCATTGGTAGCAGCACCTTTACGCAGATTGTCTGATACTATCCACATATTCAATGAGTTAGGTTGAGAAAAATCTCTGCGTAGACGCCCGACAAACACATCATCCTTATCTTTACTGTACAGTGGCATCGGATAAATATTGTTTTTAAAATCGTCTTGAACTGTCACACCCGGCGAGTTTTCAAGCAGAGATTTTAGCTCTTCTAAGTCAAAATCACGTTCAAATTCCACATTTACACTCTCCGAATGCCCACCATATACAGGCACACGCACTACAGTAGCTGTGATTCTGATGTCCGGTGCACCAAGTATTTTGCGAGTTTCATTGACCAATTTGACTTCCTCTGTAGTATAACCATCGTCTTGGAAACTACCGCCATGCGGCAAACAATTCAAATCAATCGGGTGCGGATATGCAGGGTCGGATGCTTTTGTATTGTTACGCTCTTCTTCAAGTTGTTGAACAGCTTGTACCCCTGTACCCGTGACAGCCTGATAGGTCGAAATCACCAATCGCTTAATACCATATTTCGCGTGTAATGGCGCGAGCGCGACAACCATTTGGATAGTCGAACAATTTGGATTGGCAATGATTTTATCTTCTTCAGTTAGCAAATGAGCATTAATTTCAGGTACGATGAGTCGTTTATCATCATGCATCCGCCATGCTGAAGAATTGTCTATTACCGTTGTTCCAACCGCTGCAAATCGTGGCGCATGTTCTTTTGATGTGCCACCACCCGCAGAAAAAATTGCAATATCAGGACGCATTGCAATCGCATCGTCCATACTTACGACGGTGTATTCATTATTATTGAATGTCACTTTCTTCCCGACCGAACGAGCAGAAGCAACAGGTATGAATTCTGTGACAGGAAATTGGTGTTCTTCGAGTACACGACACATCACACCACCTACCAATCCTGTAACACCTACTACAGCTACTTTCATAATTAACTTAGGTTGCGGGTTGCGAGTTGCGGGTTACGGGTTGCGAGTTAACGGATTACGAATTATGAGTTGTTTTTATTTTGCGCAGCAAAATAATTTGTAACCCCTTAATTCGCAACCCGTAACCCGTAACCCACAACTCGTAACCCGACCCGGATTATTAAGAATAACAAATTTACCACGAATTAGAGATATTTTTTTCAAAAATGCTAAGGAGTTTTTTGAAAAATGATAAAAATAAA
>JAHDEO010000568.1 GCA_020628725.1 Saprospiraceae bacterium | reverse complement strand
TTATCGATTCATCTATTGGGATAATCCAACAAAAAAGGAGATAATATTTAGCATTATCTCCTTTCAAATAAAATCTTAGAATTCACTATCACACCACACAACACGCCGCCATTTGTTCATAATCCGGACGATCGGAGGCTTGTTTGTGAATATATTTTTCTCGAATAGTACCGTTTCGGATGACGAAGACACCAGGCATTTGGAAAGCATCGCCGAGAAATTTGCCTAAGCCATATTTATGCTTCATATTCGTTTCGATACCGCGTAGCCATACATTGAAGCCGAATAATTGTTGGAAACTGCCCTTGACGAGTCCGAATTGTTGGTATAAGATACATTCAGGGTCGCAAATATGGACAGGATTTTCGATATTGAATCGCTTAAAATATTCTTCTGCCGTCTTCGCATCTGACATGTGTACGAAGACAATCTTCACGCCGCCGTTTTCGATTTCCGCTTTCTTTTTGGAGATTTCGTCCAATGCTTCCCGGCAAAAGGTACATCCAAAATGGCGTAGAAATACCATTAGAACAGGTTGATTGACAGAGATTTCCTGTACAGTTTCACCTGAACTGGTCATTACATTGGTTAGTATGTCACTCATATCATTGCCTATTTCCATTGCACTCAATATCGAATGTGACAGATAAACAGTCTTTTATGAGGAAAGTTTAAAAAATTACTCTCGGATGTAAGTTAAGAAGAATTTAAAAAGTGAACAATTTAGTGGAAAGAAAATATACTAAACCGCAACCTCAACGACAAATTCAACCTCAATAAACAATTTGCTTTCGGCAAATCAGGGCAGACGAAAAGTCGTTTTAATAATACGTAATTTGCTGATTTTTATTTTTATCATGGAGTTCACTCGTCTGACATTTTGCAAATGGCAGACGAGTATATTTTGATTTTAAATTTAAACAAAATTTATAAATTATCGTATTTAAATTTCATAAAAAACTACTAATCAAATAAATGCAAGAAATATTGTCATCTGTTATTTGTAAAATGGCAGATGACTAAGGTTTGTCCCGACGAATGACGGGGTTTATCTTCCAATTTCAAAAAACACACTATAAAAACGACTTTTCGTTTGTCCTGTTCGGCAAATAAAAATTGAATTTGCGATTGCGGTTGACGTTGAGGTTAATCCGGCACACAGTCCTCAATATTTATTTCTACATCTGCATCTGCATCTATATTGAAACCACTATCGAGTCGAATATTTTGTCCTGCTTTTAATGAGACATTCGCCTGAGCAGGAACGGTACCGGAACTGATGAGTTCGTTTTGTGCGTGTACTGTACCTGTAGAGAGGGTTTCTGTCCCTAAGTCGATAGTCGGGTCGCAAGTTTGCCATCCCGTTGCGCCATTTACACAGAAATTTGTGGTTTCTGAACTACCAAAAGCCCCGCCTGAAGCCAATGTATTCCCTTCAGTATCTACCACTGAATACGAACCGTTACCGAAGCCACAGCAGATACCATCTCCATAACTATCATTAATGGTAAAGGTATAGCAACCGTTGTCGAGGCAGGGATTTTCTATCACCATTGAGCCATCGGGTTGACTGCCATAAGCACCGCCGGAAGCAACTGTAGTACCGGAAGCATCTCTAATTAACCAAGTGGTTTCTTCAGGATAATTGTCTAAATTGATGACAACAGCCAATAAGTTGCCATTACAGGGGCAAGGCTGACATGTAGGACCACCACAATCTACACCTGTTTCTTCCCCATTCTGAGTATTGTCACTACAAGTCGGGCAAGCCGGACAAGTTGAACCGCCGCAATCTACGCCAGTTTCATCGCCATTTTGAAAACCATCATCACAAGTAGGTGGTCCACAGGAAGTGAGGCAAGAAGCAGCATTGACACGACTACGGATATAGTTGCCGGGTTGTGTTCCAAAACCAAGGTTGAAATCAACACCTATGCTACCATATAGGTGGCAATAACTCATAACAGTACCACTTGAAGGAAGTATTTGGTTGCCGGAGTTATAACATGAGTTTGCATCGGTGTCCGGGTCGCCGTCTTCGTCCAGATATTTATTCCCACAGTCGTCTATTTGTGTGCTATTGCCATTCCAAAAGCAGGCGTGGGTGTGAGGCGAACCGAGGTTGTGCCCCAGTTCGTGCGTAATAACATTGACGTCCCATGAGTAGGTCGGTACGTTATTATAAGAACCGAAAACACCACTCACACCGGTGTTTCGAAAGTTTGAACACAAGGAATTTAGCCAAGCAACACCTCCCCCACCAAAGCGATGTACCAAATGTACAAGGTCGCCGGATGTTCTTCCATAGTTTTGTGCATCAAGGTCATCCAATGCACTTTCAAAACTATTGTAGGGTGATGGCGTATCCCACACTCGCAAAAAACTGACTTGGGTAGTAATACTTTCATTGGCGTACATGGTAGCTACTTCGGCAAATACGCCGCTGATATAATTCGTGGTATTATTGACGCTCGACCCCAGATATTGGTATAGCAAATAATCTGCCTCTACATGAACGCGAATACAACCCATCATAGATTTTTCAACGGAAATATTATCTCCGATAATGCCGGGTTTACCCTCTTCGCGAGTATCGCAGGAAAAATCGGGTGCGAAGTCCAAGTCATTGTTTTGGTATAAGATATGATAATCGCTGTCCGATACTTTTCCAAGTGTATATTGCACGTTGTCAGATTGTATCAAGCCTATCATTTCATCATCAAAAAATGAAATGACAGCAATACTTTTATCAGCATCTTTTACTGTTCCGTGATAATGTGTGCCCGTATCTATGTTTAGGTCAACGTCAGGATTAGAAGTTGCAACTGCACGAAATTCATCTGTAAATACTTTTAATTTGGTCAATTGCAATTCTGTATCTTCCCCTGCTATGGGAATAGTAATTCGCAGGTATTCGCTATCGTTATTTTTGATGGTTTGTATGATTTGATTTTGTAATTGGAAAAATTGTTTGCGGCTTAGTACGTCGTCGGTGATTCGGTTTTTCAATTCGTCTGCAGTTGCCGCTTCTAATGGTGTGTATAAGGTGGTACTTTGGATTTGAGTAAGATTTTCGGTGATTTTTTCACTAATAGCTTTTTGTGCTTGTACAAACTGGCTGCAAAAGATGAGCATCAGGCACACCAATAGCCTGTCTGGGTGTAAGAATTTCATAAAAAGTGCTTTAAGATAGATTAGGTAAAAATTAATACGAACCAAATTTAGTTTATTTTCGCCCCCTCAAAGACATATTAATGTCATTAATGCGAAAAAATATAATTAGTGATGAAACCTGAAATTGAGATAAGATTTGGTAATGTCTCGTCTCTATAATACATTCAAAATACACCTTACATGTTTACAGAAATAAATTATTTTTTTTACCTCATCATTCTAATAGCGATTAGTTGTGATAATAGAAAAGTGAATGAGCTTCAAAGAAGCAATAATTCGGAAAAGTCTGCTATAGAGCATAAATGCGAAGCATGGAATTTAACCGATGAGAAAATCAATTACTTCATGCAGCACAGCAAACCAATTTCCGGTCATGAGTGGCATTACATCTATTATACTTTACCCTGCGAAATTAGTACAACTATCACTCGAAATGATTCTATTTTCCGTATCGACATCAATGCAGGTGGATGGGCTTTCTTATTTTTCAATGATGATTTTTATGAACGGCGAGGTTGTGTGGGCGTGTGTTGTGAGGAGTTATTTTTGATAATGCCGGAGTCGCATTAACAAGGAAATTAATTTGAAAAGGTTGTTCACAAAAACATCCCAAAGCCTCTCTTTTACAGATATTTATCAAAAAAATTGATATTCTCTAAAAACTCCTATACATTTGTCGTATCACACAAACCCAAAATAGCATTCCATCTACTAATTTATAGCCATTTCGGAGAACTCATTTCATGTGAGTTCAAGCATCTATTTTTGTTTAAGTTTATACAGATTTTTTCGTAAAAAAATCTGCAATTCACTGTATTTCAAGGAAAAACGCATGAAAATATTTTGTCCCGATGGGACAATGAAAAATGTTACTTTTTATC
>JAHDEO010000047.1:6440-24496 GCA_020628725.1 Saprospiraceae bacterium | reverse complement strand
TTCCTTTGGGCTTAACACACTTCGCATCGCCCATCCACCAATCTGCCTGACAATTTGCCACAGGGTCGCGCCCACCCGCAGGAAGGCTTTTACCCTGTCCCTCTCCTACCACCATAAAGTCATTCACTAATCTATCGCGATACTGCCAGTATTTAGAGAGATTTTGCGATTGATTTTGGCTAAACATTGAGGTGGGAAACAAGTAAAAAACTGCTGTTCCAAATGCTAAACACAAAGATGGAAGGCATTTAAGAAATACCTTCCACCTTCCTTTTTCGGTATTACAAACGTTTATTTTCATAATTTTTAATTTGATAAAACGCACAAAAGCCCCTATCTTAGCAAAACGCTTTAGGGGTGTGGAATATTAGTTCCGAGTGATGAGTTTCAACACTCATTCAAAATTCACTCATTCAAAATTCAAAATTAATATCCACTGAGAGTTTACCCTCTGAACCTGATACAGTTCATACTGTCGTAGGGAAAAGCAGACTCACCGCGAATCTAATTGAATTTCAACGTGTTCGCAAGTTGTCCGTCTGTTTTCTTCTACAAGTTCATCATTTATTATCGTTCATCATTCATCCTTAATTACGTGATTATTTTTATCAACAAAGAAAAAAAAGAAATTCAGTCGAATACCGACATCATACAAATGCTACGTGAAAACGGTTTTGAAGATACCAAAGGCATTGCCATCGCCATTAATAACGAAGTCATCCCCAAAAACAGTTGGCAAAACCATTTGTTATGCGACCAAGATAATGTTACGATAATCACCGCCACCGCAGGCGGCTAAAACCACCGTACTGACTGCTTTAGCTGTCAAGTGAGCAAGAAAATTATTTGTAAATTTTGCTTTTCAATTAAATAAAAATTAAAAAAACACTTGACAGCTAAAGCAGTCAGTACGTCACATTATGTTATACAAAAAAGAAATCACCGCGACCAATTTCAAAGGCAAAGTCAACCTTGGCGGCAAGGACTTTTGCCAGCACAAATACGCCTATTACAAGTATTTGCGTGAAAATGACCCCGTACATCAAGGCAAAATCATGGTGATGAAATCCTATTTTTTGGCAAACTACGAAGACTGCCATGCGGTGACGACAGACAAGCGATTTATCCGCGAACGCGAGCGCATTACAGGTGGCAACCGCCTTCCAATTCCGATGACAAAAACCCTCAAATTAATGATGAGCAACATGATTTCCGTAGATGACCCCGAACACCGTCGCCTCAAAGTATTGGTACACAAAGCCTTCTCACCGCGTCGCATACAGGCACTTGCCGACCGCGTAGAAAGTCTCGCCCACGAACTCATCGACAAAGCCGAAGCCAAAGGCGAAATCCACCTCAAAAGTGAATATTCGCGCCCCATTCCGACTACTGTAATTGGCGAGATGATGGGTGTCGAGGGGTCCGACATGGATGACATAGACAATATGATAAAAGCCATGACCGACATGGGAAATTCGGGAATGGGAATGTTATCGGGTATCATATTTCGTTTGCCCAAAGCTGTCAAATTTATGCGCCAACTTGTCAACCGCAAACGCAACGCCCCCGGCGATGACATCCTCACCGGCTTAATCCAAGCCGAAGAAGACGGCGACAAACTCACTGAAAACGAACTCGTTTCAATGGCGTTTCTACTCATCGTCGCCGGATTTGAGACCACCTACAACCTCATCACCAACGCCGTATATACCCTCCTCCGCCACCCCGACCAACTCGAAAAACTCCGCCAAAATCCCGATTTGATGAATAATGCAATCGAAGAACTCCTCCGTTACAATCCCCCGATTCACACCACCAAACCCATTTTTCCCATAGAAGATATTACGATAAAAGGCGTGACCATTCCGAAGGGCGCGATGGTGATGCCCCTACTCGCTTCCGGCAATCATGACCCCGATATGTTCGACCAACCGGAGGTATTTGATATTGAACGTACACCCAATAAACATCTCAGTTTTAGTATGGGAACGCATTATTGTCTTGGTGCTTCATTGGCGCGATTGGAGACGGCTACGGCATTGAAAGTACTAATAGAACGCTGTCCGAATATGCGATTGGGGATTGAGGGAGATATTCCTTTGGTGGTGCGCCCGGGCTGGCATGAATACGTACAAATGCCGATAAAATTGTAACACAGGCTTCCAGCCTGCACGCGAGTTTGTGTTTGGGAATCGGTGATTATTTTAAATAAAAAATATAAAAAATAAATTTCAAAAAAGACTAATTATCATGAATAATATTAGTGAAGCTATCATAAATTATTTAAATATGAAGACCACAGTTGCTTTGTTTTTAACAGGTGCTTGGGGAAGTGGAAAGACATATCATGTGAAAAATAATGTCTTCCCACTAATTGAAAAAGAAACTGAATTTATACCAGTTATTGTATCACTTTATGGCGAAACAGATAAAAATAATATTGCCCAAAAGGTGTTATTTTCCTTCTTTGATAAAAAAGGAGAAAGCGTAAATCTTTCAACTGGAACTTTGACTAAGAATATAAAAAAACTATCAGATGCTATTCCTGCTTTAAAAAAATATGTTGATTTAGAGAAATTGATTGTAGGAACTGGAGAGAATGTATTTAAACTTTTACCTCATGATAAGCTACTTATTTGTTTTGATGACCTTGAAAGAATGAGCTCAGAAATTGATGTTAATGATTTTTTAGGGATAGTTAATGAATTAGTTGAAAATAAAGCCTGTAAAGTTCTTTTGATTGCAAATGAAGAAAAAATTAAGAATGGGATAACATTTAAAGAAAAAACTATTGATAAGACAATTCATTTTACTTCAAACATTTCCTTAGTATTAGACAACATAATAGATTCGTACTCTGATGAGAGTTCGTTTAAAGAATATCTAACTAAAAACAAACAATTCATAATTGAAACATTAAATCCACATATTGAAAATATTAGTGACTTAGGAGTAAAAGATTTGAAAAAGACTTTCTCAAATATTCGAAGTTTGAAATTTGCAATTGAGCATTTTAAATATTCTTATCTCATAATTAGTAAATTAAATTATGAAGATGAGAAACTTCGAGAAAAGCAATTAAAAAACTTGTGGCTTTTTACCCTTTTCATTTCTATGGAATTTAGGAAACCCAACAATATATCTTTTACAGAACGAAAAGGACTTGATGAGTATAGCTCCGATTCTATTCGTATAGATATGCAGCTTAATTTTGCTTTTGGTGAAATGGAACCAGAAGACACTGAGATAGAGAAGGAATGGATATCTTTAGATAACTTTAGAGAAATATATTACGATAGGTTTTCTGAAACTTATATCTATCATCCTGCCATTTACAATTTAATTACATCGGGAAAAGTAATAAATGAAAAAGAATTTGCTGAACATTTAGATAAAAGTTTCAACATACAGGAAGGTAAAGTTAATCCTGCACACGCTTTACTTAATTCACTCTCTTATTCAAATTTTTCATCTTTTTCAAATTCTGAATTTAAAAAAGCCCTTGAAAATCTACTGTCATATTGTAAAAAAGGGCAGCTAGATAATATTTGGTCATACCTTGACGCTGCATCTAACTTGTTTTGGTTTAACGAAATTTTAGGTGTAGAGAAAGCTATTATTATTGAACAAATAAAAGAAGGGCTTGGTATTTTTTTAAGCACATTAGAATCTATAAGGTACGAAAAGACCCAGTTTTATTCCATGCTACGTCACTCTAAGATAGATAGACCTGATTCAAAAAATCTTATCGAATTCATAAAAAGTAAATTCGAAGAAATTGAAAGACAGAATGCTCAAAAAGAAGATAAAGAGTTAGAGGAAATGTTTGAAAGCGATTTCAACGCTTTTGTTGATAGATTTTTGCCTTACTCTTCTGATGATCCTCTGCCTTATAGATCGTTTTTCCACAAATTTAATCGGAGTACAATTGACAAAGCCTTGAAACCATGGCAAGCAAAAGAGATTATTGGGTTAAATAACCTACTTTATACGCGATATTTAGCCAAAGAACTTAATGAGGGACTCGCCGATGAAATGCAATTTCTTCAAAATATAGAAAATATTATATCAGATTTTGATTTAAGCGAAAAATCACTCTCAACATATCTATTTCAAAACGAACTTTTACTAACAATTACCAAGTGCAAGCAAAAACTTCAATCGTGCATCAACAAGAATAAAGAAACATTAGAACAAGCCGTTTAACCATAAAAAAATACGAAAAAAAATAATTCACACAATAAAAGCGAGCTGGAAGCTCGCGTTACGTTATTATGAAAATAGAAACATTGCCCACCCAACATAGCATCACGCGCACCCCATTTCCTGCATCGAAGAAAGTATATGTCAAAGGGAAAATCCACAACATAGAAGTTGCTATGCGTGAGATTGCGCTTGACCCGACAAAAACAAATGGCGAAGTAATTGAAAACGAACCAATTACAGTCTATGATACCAGCGGACCATACACCGACCCGGATGTATATATTGATGTCCGAAAGGGTTTGCCCAAGCTGCGTCAGCAATGGATTTTGGATAGAGGCGATGTAGAAGAATTGGACGAAATCTCCTCCGATTACGGCAAAGAACGCCTGTATAATTCCGGTTTGGATTACCTGCGTTTTGAGCATTTGAAAAAGCCATTACGAGCGAAAAAGGGGCAAAATGTCACGCAATTGCACTATGCACGCAAGGGCATTATCACGCCGGAAATGGAGTACATCGCTATCCGCGAAAATCAGCGGATTGATGAACTGAACGCCACGCAAATCGGACATCAACACCCCGGCAATAACTTTGGGGCGAATACACCTAAGAGCCATATCACACCTGAATTTGTGCGTCAGGAAATCGCGGAAGGTCGTGCGATTATTCCCTGCAACATCAATCACCCGGAAAGCGAACCGATGATTATCGGACGCAATTTTCTGGTGAAAATCAATGCCAATATCGGCAATTCGGCGGTCACGTCGAGCATTGAGGAAGAAGTCGAAAAAGCGGTGTGGGCATGTCGTTGGGGCGCGGACAATATCATGGATTTATCCACCGGAAAAAACATCCACGAAACCCGCGAATGGATTATCCGCAACTCGCCCGTACCGATTGGAACGGTGCCGATTTATCAGGCATTGGAGAAGGTAAAAGGCGTACCGGAGGATTTGACTTGGGAGATTTTCCGCGATACGCTGATTGAGCAAGCCGAACAAGGCGTGGACTATTTTACGATACACGCAGGGGTGCGCCTCGCGTACATTCACCTGACTGCGAAGCGCGTTACGGGCATCGTGTCACGCGGCGGTTCGATTATGGCAAAATGGTGTTTGGCGCATCACGAAGAGAGTTTTTTATACACGCATTTTGAGGAAATTTGTGAGATAATGAAAGCCTACGATGTGGCATTTTCTTTGGGCGACGGCTTGCGTCCCGGCTCTATTGCCGATGCGAATGATGAAGCACAATTCGCTGAATTAGAGACACTTGGCGAATTGACCAAAATCGCTTGGGAACACGATGTACAGGTGATGATTGAGGGTCCGGGACACGTTCCGATGCACCTCATCAAAGAGAATATGGAGAAGCAATTGAAGGAGTGCCACGAAGCACCATTCTATACGCTCGGACCTCTGACGACGGATATTGCGCCGGGTTATGACCACATTACTTCGGGCATTGGTGCGGCGATGATTGGCTGGTTTGGTACGGCGATGTTGTGTTATGTAACACCGAAGGAACATTTGGGTTTGCCCAACAAAAAAGACGTAAAAGACGGCGTGATTACCTACAAAATCGCTGCCCACGCTGCCGACCTCGCCAAAGGTCATCCGGGCGCACAAATGCGGGACAATGCGCTGAGTAAAGCGCGGTTTGAGTTCCGTTGGAATGACCAATTTAACCTGTCGCTCGACCCCGATACTGCCCGCGAGTTTCACGATGAAACGCTGCCGAAAGACAGCGCGAAAGTAGCACATTTTTGCTCGATGTGCGGACCGAAATTTTGTAGTATGAAAATTACACAAGATGTACGCGATTATGCAGCGAAAAAGGAGTTGGAAGAAGCGGAAGCACTCGCCGAAGGGATGAAGGAGAAGGCGCAGGAGTTTGTGGAAAGTGGCGGGGAGATTTATAGTTAGTCCGTAGTTGATGGTCGGTAGTCCATAGGTGGACGCGAGGCGTTTTTTGAAAAAATTAATCAAAAAAATATAGCTTTTGGGGTTTTCTTCGTTATGAAAGAAAGCCCCTTTTTCATTTAATCACTTTAACATCATTAAACTATGCAAATCAAACGATTAACACTCATTACACTCCTACTTTTTGCTTTTTTATCTTGTCAAAATGAAGCGGATATTGCACTCGAACAGGAAATCACCGCATTGGATACCATCGAAAAAAGAAAGGCATATTTGGAAGCCATAAATGACGACGACCAAGGCGTCAGACAAGGCAATACCGAAGGAAAAGCAATGATGCAAGCAGACGCTACCAACATGCAAAAAATCGAAAAATACCTCGAAATACACGGCTACCCCAAACGTGCCGAAGTAGGCAAAACTGCAGCTTCCACGCCGTGGTTAGTCATTCACCACCAACCGAGTTATAATAATGACGAAATCAGACGCAAGTATTTTCCAATGCTCTACCAAGCCTATTGGGATGAAGATTTACCGGGTGGACAAATGTGGCTTTTCCTCGACAGAATGTACTATAACAGACACGGTGAAAGATTCAAAATGAAAAGCCCTTACATGGAAGCAGATGCAATTGACAGCATGATTCAGGTATTGGAAATTAGAAAACAGAACTGACTTAGACATACATCACAGGCTCTTCCTTTCTCCGTTGCTCAATGACCTCAACAGTACTAATACGGGCGATTTTGCTTTGACACCAAACTTGGATGTTTTCCAGACCACGTTGAAGCACGTCGCCTTTCTTGCGTCTTTCTTCAATAAAATCTATCATTTCCTGCCAGATAACCTTCTTTTCATCACGTGTGATAGCCTTGTATAAATCCCTGAACATCTTCAACACCTGTTGCTCCACTTCAAAATAGTGTTCGTTTCTCACAAAATATTTATAGGCAGATTGGGTGTGTTTATCCAAATCGAAAGGTGTCAACTCATAACAAATGATAAGCTGCCATAGCCGGGCAGCTATTTGGATATCCTTGCGGTCGTTGACGCGATGTATGGCAGTGACTTTATCAAGCCATGTTTGCGCGTTTTCCCATTCTTCAAACAAACAATAAAATATCATCACGGTATAAGAAAAAATCGAAAGTCGCGTCTCTTTTATATGTTTGGTGTAATGTTCCCATTGTTGCTCCGCTTGCAAAATCAATTCTTCTCCCTTTCCTTTATCGGCAGTCCTAATACAATACGTAAGACTCTGTAAATGAATATTATAATTTGTAAGTATAGATGAATTAGGTAGGTTTTTAATTTGTAGAAGTTCTTCGTCGTCGATTGCTTTTTTGAGCTTTAAACTTAGGGCTTTTTCCCAAAAATATACTTTTACATAAAAGGCGGTATATTCTCGTATCTGAAATAAAAATTTATTTTTATTAAATAACTCAAGTATCAAGCGATAATAATGAAGCACTTGTTCGAATTCTTTCTTACTACGATGATAGAAAGCTTTGATATGACAGTAATCTAACATAGCCTTTTTGGATAAAGGTTTGGCATTTTGGTGAAGCAAAGGTGAGTTGATAAGGCGGTTAAATTTCTCCTGTGATTCGGGCTTATTTAGTTTAGCATCTCCGAGCAGCAAAGCATCCAAACGCATACTCAAATCGTAGTATTCCAATTCATTATTGAGTTGCGCCTGTACCGCTTTCTTTTCTTCTACGAGCGTATTTATTTTTTTGTCAAAATCCGTCTTTATGGTCTTAAACATCAAACTCTGCTCCCATTTCAATATCTCCAACAACATATGAAAGCGTTCATTTTCTTGTGCAAGTTGCTTGGCTTTTCTGATGTATTTATCTAATAATTGCCAATGTCTTTTTTCATTTAGAATAGAAAAATAATCCAGTAACAATCGCAATTCGGCATCTACTGTTTTGTGCAATTGCATGGTATGCTTTGCATCCAACAGCTTTTCCATCAGTAGTTTTTTATCATCCGAATTGAACTTCTTTTTCTTAATCGCCTGCTCATCATAGGTGTCTTGTTTGTTAATCAGGTCAAATAAATTGACATATTTCGGAGGGCTTTTTTGACCAATTTGAGCATACAATTTGAAGTAACGCTTCTCCGCCCTCGACATCGATTGGATGAATTCATGTAGTAACATAGTAAGTCCGTTTGGCTTTTTTTAAAAAAAACTCAGTGTTTGGATATCGGCTTACTCATAGGGAAACATATTGTTCCTTAATATTTTTTAAAAGGCTAATTATCAGTAATTTGGATGTAGTTTGCAGGGCTAAGGTAATTTATTTTTAGCAATAAAAAAAATCTTTGAAACTCGAAAAACGAAATGAGCGTCTTTGTGTCTGCCGACGAATTCTCCGAGATTTGTGTTAACAAAAGCGCAAACATGATTGCACTTTAAAAACAAACTGAATTATTAATTGAAGAACAAACGAACTATTACGAAAGATTTAAATAACCCCACAGTTTGTTAGTCCGAAGTTCCCTCTTGATGAGGATCGCTACCTCGCATATCAAAAGTGCACTGAGGACTCACAAGCTACTAAAACAAAACACTCAGAAAAGCCTCCAAAATAACGAACAAAAACAAACTGAATTATTTATTTAATTAGAAAACAAACTATTATGAAAATTTTGAAAACTTTCTTGATGGCAGCTATGATGCTGTTGACCCTTAACGTTACTACTAATGCTGCTAACCTTAATGAAATTGTATCCGACTATTATTCAGAAGGAGATGTAGTTGTCCTGACTTTAGAAATTCCCGATGCCGGTGTGAACGTAGAAATAGAACTGCTCCAAAGCACATTTGATGCTCCTGTAACCATCGAACTAGAAGGCAATGGATTGATCATTATAGAAATTGATGGTTTGACCGGTTTAATTCGCAGCGACGGAATCAACGCACGAAGCGGTATCACTAGTGATGGTATCAATGCGCTTATTCGCAGTGATGGTATTAATGCTCGTAGCATAGACGGTGATGGCATCAACGCACTTATCAGAGGTGACGGCATCAATGCACTCATCACAAGTGATGGTATCAATGCAGTTGTTTCGCAATCTGGCACTGTTCTTTTCTCAGAAAATTTCTAAGAACAGTATATTATCCAAATACACAAATATTAGGGATGATGAGAGAATAAATTTATTTTGTCATCATCCCTTTTGTTTTTTCACCTATATAACGAAAAGGCTAAGGAACGCGGCAAAAATAACTTTACCATCTTGGCTGCTTCTTTTGCGCTTATTTTCCACCTTGAAATCAGTTATTTATCCAGATAAACGCCTTCTTTCAAGACGAAAACTAAACACAAAATAATCTACCCAAGTTGGTAAACTTATTTATCCCGCGTTCCTAACACACTTTATTCAACTGACAATAAACAATAAATAGCCCCTCCATAAAAACAGTATAAATTCCTCCAAGTCAGAAGGGACGATACTTTGAATACGATTAACAAAATGGTTTCTCTCCAGTCACGATGTAGTTGCTAACGTCAGAAAAACACATAGAAAACCATTTGCCCTCAATTGTATCTTGGAGTACCGCCCTTCTGCATTTTTCTTACCGAATAGTCTATCACAACATCATTATATCGCAAAAATTCCCCATAATTTTGGAATTGAGTTGGCAAATTCTAAAATGAAACATTAACTTCGTGCGTTAGAAACACAAGAGTTTTTTCGATTTACCATTGCAAACCTAGAATAAATTCCAAAATCCAAATCCCAAATTCCAATACAGACTCACACGCAATTTGGAATTTGGTACTTGGGATTTGGGATTTCAATTTTCACGTTATGAAACGTATTTTAATGATGTTTGGCGCGATGCTGATGCCGTTATTGAGCATGGCACAAGACGCCAAAGGACTGGACGAGAGAATCAATGAATTCGTACAGCCTGCCACTAATTGGATTGAAAGTGTCGTCTTTTGGTCGATTCCGGTGGGTGGTGAAAAAGTACCTTTCGTTTTATTTGTCCTCATTGGTGGGGCTTTGTTCTTCACCATTTATTTCAACTTTGTCAATCTCACCAAATTCAAATTGGCGATTGATGTGGTGCGTGGTAAATACACCCCGCCAAAACAGCCCGCCCAACGTACAGCCGACAATCTTGACACTATTCAAGCGGACCATATCGCGGGCGAGGTCAGCCACTTTCAAGCCCTCACTGCTGCCCTATCTGCTACCGTCGGACTCGGTAATATCGCAGGGGTAGCCATTGCGATTGCAATTGGTGGTCCGGGAGCTACCTTCTGGATGATTATTGCGGGTTTGATTGGTATGTCGTCTAAATTTACAGAATGTACATTGGGTGTTAAGTATCGCCAAGTAGGTGCCGATGGCACGGTTTACGGTGGTCCGATGTATTACCTCAGCCAAGGTCTTGCCGAAAAAGGCATGGGCGGACTGGGTAAAGTACTCGCCGTATTCTTCGCGATTATGTGCGTAGGTGGTTCATTTGGTGGTGGCAATATGTTCCAAGCCAACCAAGCTGCACAGCAATTCACACAAATGATTGGTGTAGAATCAGGTGCCGCAGGTTTTGGTTTTGGTGTTGTTATGGCGATTTTGGTGGCTATCGTGATTATTGGTGGTATCAAGCGTATCGGTGCGGTTGCTGAGAAAATTGTTCCGGCTATGGCAATCCTCTATGTCCTTGCAGCCTTAGCTATCATTTTATTAAATATAGGTCAGGTGCCTGCTGCAATCGGTAAGATTTTCGCGGGTGCTTTCACAGGCGCAGGTATTGCAGGTGGAGTCGTTGGAGCTTTGATACAGGGATTCAGACGAGCAGCTTTCTCTAATGAGGCTGGTGTTGGTTCGGCAGCGATTGCACACTCCGCAGTACGTACCGAGCATCCTGCAAGTGAGGGTGTCGTTGCACTCTTAGAGCCATTCGTAGATACGGTTGTGATTTGTACCATGACAGCTTTGGTGATTATTATTATGAATATGGACGGCAGCCTGATTACTTATGGTAGCGATGGCGGGCTAGGTGGTGTAACACTCACTTCAATGGCTTTCAATAATGCAATTCCGGGTTCTTCTTATATCCTGACACTTGCGGTAATTCTGTTTGCCTTCTCTACCATGTTATCGTGGTCGTATTATGGCTTGCAAGCGTGGATGTACCTTTTTGGAAAGAGCAAAGCAGCAGATTATACTTATAAGGTATTGTTCTGTATTTTCGTCGTCATTGGTGCAGCAGCCAGCCTCGGTGCGGTTGTTGGTTTCTCTGATGCGATGATATTTGCAATGGTATTTCCGAATGTGATTGGTTTGATTATCCTCGCGCCTGTCGTGAAGAAAGAGTTGAGAAAATATGTCGGCGGTATCAAATCCGGCGAAATTAAAGCGTACAAATAATGATTAATTGTTAACGATTAATGATTTATTTGCTTCGCAAAAATATAATAATTGAAAGCGAGTCCCTCGGGACTCGTTTTTTATTTATGAATTATTTTTATTTGTTAAATGTTTTCTGCAAAAAAATTACCTTTTCTCTACAAAAGGAATTATTAATAATTGATAATCAGAAAAATAAACGCATTGTATTAAATTCCATTCATCGTTTGTTGTCTATTTCCAATCATCAGAAAGGCATTATTTTTGTTATTCATCAAAAATAAAATGCAACATAATTGCATTATTTTTTTCACGAAAAATAGACTTTATTTAGGAATATTTTGTATGCAGCTAACTTTGTATTTTTTCGATAATCGAGCCTCATTTTGAGCCGCATACCCTACCGGTACGGGGCGAAAAATAGGGGAAGAGTATCGAAAAAAGACAAAGTTAGCTGCATGCAAAATATTTCTAAACAAAGTCTAATACACACCGATTATGAAAAAACTATATTTGCTTACCTCGTCTTTCTTATTGACCTTATTACTTTTCTCTTGCGGAGATGAAGTTACCCAAGATTTTACCGTAGAAGGTTTGCGACCTGTCTATATCACGGCAGAAATCGCGGACTCAGTCATGAGTCTGCCCCCCCAACCTATCGACCAACTTGGTAAAATCTACTACAAAGACAACCTTCTCTACGTAGGCGAACGCGGACAAGGTGTACACATCCTCGACAATACCAACCCCGAAGACCCTGTACGCATGGGTTTTATCCAAATTCCGGGTAATAAAGACATTGTGATAAAAGGCAACCTGATGTATGCCGATAACTATACCGACTTACTCACCATCGACATCAGCGATATGAATGATGTAAAAGAAATCAATCGCGTAGAAAATGTTTATCCTCCAAACTCACATGCCTATCCTGATTTTTATACGGGCTACTTTGAGTGCTACGATCCTGCACAAGGCTTGGTCATGCGTTGGGAAACCGCCACTCTTACTAATCCAGCTTGTAAACGGTAGTTACGACAACACATCAATTCAACAACTCTTCAATTCATTTAAAATGAAAAAAATATATCAAACCATAGGTATTGTATTTATCGCAGCTTTTTATCTTCAATGTAGTGTAGAAGGCGATGCTATTTCCCTTTCCAATACAGGTACGAGTGGCTCATTGGCTGCTATGACCGTAGTAGGAGATTTTTTATATACTCTTGACAATCAATCTATAAAAGTATTCAATCTGGCAGACCCCGTTGAGCCGCAGCAGGTCGGCAATACCATCGAACTCGATTTTGGTGTGGAGACGATGTTTCCGTATAATGGCTTGTTGTTTATTGGCTCACAGACAGGGATGTACATTTTTGATATTGACATTCCATCTAATCCGCGCTTATTGGCAGAGCATGAGCATTTCTTTGGTTGCGACCCTGTAGTTGCTAATGATTCTATTGCCTTCGTAACGGTGCGTACAATAGAGGGCTGTCGTGGTTTTATGGATTTCAATCGCCTCGAAATCGTAAATGTGAGCGACCCTACACAACCATATACTATCGATGAATTTGACCTGAATAGTCCCGCAGGTTTGGGATTGGATGGCAATCACTTATTCGTGACAGATGGCGATGCGGGTATTCAAGTATTTGATGTGAGCGACCCATATAATGCTTCAATCATCGGCAATATTCCTGTTAATGCCTTTGATGTCATTCCGTTGGATGGCTTGCTCATTGCCGTAGGCTTGGAGAATCTCTACCAATTTGACTACACCGAGATTCACAATATTACTCAACTTTCTTCCCTGCAATTGCGTCCGTAGTTAGTGACTCGTGATTGGTGATTAGTGATTAGTTTTTATAAAAAATCACTAATCACCAGTCACTAATCACCAATCACTAAACATATGAAATACCTGACCATCTACATTTTATGTCTTGTGGTAATGCTATCAAATCCTTTGGCAGCTGATGCACAAGACAGCCAACTAAAGATGCCATTTTCTCCCAAAATAATCGCCAAATATTCTGTACTCAGTCTTGCTGAACTGGAAAATACCTTTCAAGTGGGCGTTGAATATCTGTATAAACCGAAAATTTCTTTTCAACAGCAATTGGGTTATACATTCAACACGCCTTTAGACCATAATCTCCGGGGGATTCGCTCGCGTTCGGAGATGCGTTTTTACTACACCAAAGGCGACAGAGCGCAGGGCTATGTGGCACCCGAAATCTTGTACAGATTTCTACAACAATATGGCACACGCACATTCTGGCGCGAAGAAGGTGCATACCAACAAACTATTGCTTTTCGTGCCAATCGAAATGTCATTGGTTTCATGCCTAAAATTGGTTTGACCAATAATATATTTGAAAATAAATTTGCAGTTGATTTTGCTTTTGGGATTGGTGTGAAAGCTACGTATTACAACAGTAATGTTCCGGGCAATATAGTCAATGAAAATTTTTTCTTTACCAATGAGTATTTCAATAGTAATCTTAGAAATAATGGTTTTGAGGTATTGCCGAATGTTTATCTTGGCTTGTTGCTGGGATTTGTAGCAAAGTAAGTTAAGGCAGGGACAGGTCGCGACCTATCCGTACAAGAGTAATGTTTAAAAAATGAGTTTGGTGAAGCCAAATTAATACGTAATTTTGGGCTTGGATTTATTCTTATTCTTATTCTTAATTTTAAACTTAATCTTGACAAATTTAAGCGTAAATGTCAATAAAATTGCCCTACTTCGCAATGCGCGTGGCGGCAATCTCCCAGACCTCATCCAAATCTCCAAGGATTGTGAACGTTTTGGAGCACAAGGAATTACAGTACATCCACGCCCGGATGAACGGCATATTCGTTATAGCGACATTCAGCCCTTGAAAGAAATTGTTACTACCGAATTTAATATCGAAGGTAATCCGACGCCTCGTTTTATGGAGATGGTTTTGGAGCATCGCCCGCATCAGTGTACGCTTGTACCCGATGCGCCTCAAGCCCTCACTTCGGATAGCGGTTGGGATACGGTGAAGCATGAGGCATTTTTGAAGGATGTGATTGCTCAATTGCAAGAAGCAGGTATACGCGTTTCTATCTTTTGCGACCCCGAAGCCCGCTATGTAGAAGGTGCTAAAAAAGTCGGCACTGACCGCATCGAACTCTATACGGGACCATTCGCAGAAGAGTTTCCGCACGCGCCCGAAAAAGCTGTTGCGCCTTACACAGCCGCCGCCAAGCTTGCCGCCGAACTTGGCTTGGGACTCAACGCCGGACACGACCTCAACCTACACAATCTTCGATTTTTTCAGGAAAATGTCCCTAATTTATTGGAAGTATCTATTGGTCATGCTTTGGTTGCGGATGCTTTGTATTTGGGTTTGGAGGAGACAATTAGACGGTATTTAGCCTGTCTGCAAACCGTATAAAAATGGTTTATTTTCTATAAAATACCATTTTTCTTTAATGCGAAAGTCAAACAACAAGAGTTTAAGCCTGTAAGATTTATTACCATGTAGCATAAAATTATTTTTTGTGATGCAATAAAAGGATATAAATCAATCACTACAAAATTACCACCAAGTAATTTATTATCAATCAATTATGACACTTATTACCGTTATGAATTCTTTCTAAATTCATGGCTTACTTCCTGTTTGTAGATGGTTGAATGGAGAACCAATCTACATGTTACATTTTAACTCTGTAAGAAACCTACTAAAAACTGTCAAATCACGGTGCAGCTTTTCGCACAATTTACAGCGTCTAATCAACATCTACCTCGCACGCATTAATTTTATTTTACACATCATTAAAAATTATTATGTTAAAACGGATTTTAGTTTTGTTTGCAGTAATATTAGTCATTGCTGCATGTAACAAACAAGCGGATTTACTTCAAGAAGACCTCCAATTATACAGTGAAGTTGATGAAAGAAGCTCAGATGACGACACTGATGACGACACTGACGAAGGCGGTGACGATGACGACACTGATGAAGAAGAGTCTGACGATGACGCTGATGAGGATGAGTCTGATGACGATACTGACGAGGAAGAGTCTGATGACGACACCGATGAAGATGACTCTGATGATGATACTGACGAGGAAGAGTCTGACGACGACGCTGATGAAGATGATTCTGACGATGACACTGACGAGGAAGAGTCTGATTTAAGAAAAGCTGACGATGAAGAAGAGGAAGAGGAATCTGACGATGATGCTGATGAGGATGATTCTGATGACGACACTGACGAGGAAGAGTCTGATGATGACACTGACGAGGAAGAGTCTGACGATGACACCGACGAAGAAGAGTCTGATGATGACACTGACGAGGAAGAATCTGACGATGACGCCGATGAGGAAGAGTCTGACGATGATACTGATGAAGACGATGGTATGTAATTAAACATCCATCTATGAACCTGCTTCATATTCACGAATTACGAGGTAGAACTAAATCTTTAGCGAGGTTTTCCATTTGGGACTGCCTCGCTTTTTTTTCAAAAAAAACGTAGATTTATAGTCATGAACTGGTTGTTTAGACGAATAGATATTAGTACGCTTGTTTTTTTTCGCATTGTATTTGGCTTGTTGGCACTGTACGAAATGGTGCATTTTATGGACGACGGTAGCCAATTTAAATGCCTGACGGGTGGTTCGAAATTCAATTTCACTTATTACGGCTTTGAGTGGGTGAAACCGTTGCCGCCGGAAGCCATGTATGCCCTATGCTATTTCATGATAGGGCTTTCATTGCTGATTATTATAGGATATTTTTATCGAATAAGTGCATTTATATATGGATTGGGTTATACGTATATCTATTTGATTGAAAAGGCTTACTACCTTAATCATGGTTATTTATTTGCCATGTTATGTTTTTTGATGTGCCTATTGCCCGCCAATCGTGCTTTCTCCGTGGACTCGCGGCTCAATCCTTCGATTCGGACACAATTGATACCATATTTACCCGTTTTTTTACTGCAATTTTCAATGGGTATCGTCTATTTTTATGGTGGTATAGCCAAGCTCAATCCCGATTGGTTGCGCGGTATTCCCTTGATATATTGGCTCAATGGCAGCGCAGAAGACATCCCGATTATCGGTCATATTCTTGAGATAGATGCGGTGGGCGTATTTATGAGTTACGGTGGTTTGATATTGGATTTAACGGCTGTATTTTTCCTTTCCAATCGTCGTACACGCGGCATTTTCCTAATGTTTGTCATCTTTTTTCATGCGATGAATAAGCTGATTTTTAGCATTGGCATATTTCCTTATCTCTCAGTTGGCATGAGTTTGATGTACTTTTCGCCGGATTGGCCCCGTCGTTTGTTGCATCGCTTTTTTCCGAATTATATTGACGAGAAAGCGACATTGGATACAATAGACAACACGCCCTCCTTGCTTTCAAGAGCTTGGAACAAACGTCTTGCGATGGGATTTGTCGCTATTTTTTGTGCTTATCACATTTTATTTCCGCTAAGGCATTTTCTGATAGAAGGTCCTACGGATTGGACGGAAGAGGGGCATCGCTACTCGTGGCATATGATGTTGCGCACGAAAAAAGGTAAAGGCAGATTTACAGTGAAAATTCCTTCGGAAGACCGTGTTATCAAAATCAGTACAAAGGATTATCTCAACAAACGACAACGCAAAAAACTATTCACACATCCCGGTATGATACTCCAATTTGCTCATTTTCTACGAGATAAATATCAAGCAAAAGGCTACGACGATGTAGAGGTCTACGCTAATGTAAAGTCAAAATTCAATGGTAGAGGTTACACCAACATCGTAGATAGAGATGTCGATTTAGCAAAAATAGCCTGTTGTCAACCAATGAGGCACGAAGATTGGATTATCATACGCGACGATGTGTATACGTATGAGCATCTGGAAGAAAAGAAAGAACCGCGCATTGAAGAGAAAAATGAAGAGACAATGCAACCCGACTCCATTAAAATTGGCTCTATAGAATGACATCAAATTCAAATTGCGGTTATGAGTTCGTCTAACCCGTAACCCGCAACTCGTAAAACATGAAATACAAGGATATAAATTTCGATACCAACGCCCTCATTTTGTTTGATGGTGAATGTATGTTTTGCAATAAAACCATTCAATACATCTTGAAAAACGATAAAGAAGAACGCTTTCTTTTTGCTGCATTGCAATCTGAAATCGGGCAATATGTCAAAGAATGGCACTTTGGCGACAAGCCTGTACCTGATTCTATTATTTTGATAGATAAACAAGGCGTTCACCTCAAATCAACCGCCGTTTTGAGAATATTCAAACACTGCGGCAACATCTCTTTTTTATCCCGTTTAACGGGTTGGGTGCCTTCTCCTGTACGCAATTTATTCTATGATACATTTGCCGTAAATCGCTACGCAATATTCGGAAAATCAAACACTTGTATGCTCCCCGCGCCCAATGTACGTAGGCGATTTTTTATGTAAAAAAAATAGATGTCAGAACATTGTATTGTCAGAAATCAGATGTCAGACAAACGATAAAACAATCTGACATCTGAC
>JAHDEO010000047.1:0-6340 GCA_020628725.1 Saprospiraceae bacterium | reverse complement strand
CTGACCTCTTTACTCTTCATAATAAGCCGCCAACATCACCTCATAATAAGGCTTTCGTTGCATTTTGCTTTTTAACCACACACTATAATCCAGTAATTCATTTGCGCCAATTTCAAAATGCGTGTATGTTTGGACAAATCGCTCTACTTTTTGGCGAGTACGCGAGGTTTTGAGTGCATCGGGTTTGTTGAGCATATCCCGTAGAATTTCGAGGAATTGTTTTTGTTCTTCGTAGCCTTTTTGTGCTAATTCTTTTCTGTATTTGCGACGCAGTTCTTTGTAGCGATGAATGGCATACTCGTAATCTTCTGTTTCATAACGAACCATCAGTTCCACAATACCGATATTGAGTTGCCACGGACGCGAGAGGTCTTTATAATCTTTAGAAATAATTACATTGCCAATATATTCCAGACTTTTATCTGCATTTTGGCAATAATAATTTAGCATAGAAAGATTTATATATACAGAAAAATAGCTCAATATCTTTTGGTAGCGCGGCGAATTGAGCAATGATTCGAGCATCTGAATAGCCATTTCCGGCGTTCTTTGAATGATGTTAACCATCATTCTGGACTGACAATATAGCCACATATATTTGTCTTGGAGCGAAGTCCCCGCGGATTCAAGGCTGTTTTTGAGTTGCTCCGTCACCCGAATGGTTTTCTCTGTTGCTTTCAACCTTACAGTGGTATTTACCATCCAAATTAACATGATGATTTTTTCCTCATGGTTCTTTTTCGTAAAAACGCCGGCTTGCTCAAATTCTTCATAACTTCTCTCCAGATACTCGTTCAATGCTTCAAATTCTCTTTTTTGCAATAAAATATTTCGCGCACAACGATGGATTTTAAGCCGTAATTCGGGGGAAAGATGTTCATTATCAGTTAGTTGGATTTTTTGTTGAATTTGTTCCAAAGTTTCCACCACATCTTCTTCACGATTAGAAAAATTGGAGCGATGCAGTTGATAACTAATCGTTGCCAGCAGGCGTTCGCTTTGTTGCACCTCTTCATACTTTACCTGCATTGCCTGTTTTCTTTCGAGATAAGGAGCGGGATTGAGCGCATAATTCAAGCTGCACAAATGGATAAATTTATCGTAAATAACATTCAGTAAATTATATGCCCGATGCTTAATAGCGAGTTTTTCTGCCTCTTCAAGATAATGTTGAGCCTCTTCATATGCAGTACGTTGTAAGAAAATACTCGCCAATTTAATTTTATTGATAATTGCAAATTCCTCATCTTTCTCCAGATGAAAAGTCAGCATACTATGCTCCAAGTCATGCAGGAGTCTATTTTTAAGCCTGTAATACGAATTGCGTCTTTTCTGCGGAAAAAATTGCTCAGTAAGTTTGGCATCATATTCGTCAGGGTTCTTATAATATAAAGTATCAAACAACTCAACAGTCCTTTTTTCCTTGCCTTTTTGTAAATAATTAGCATTGAAGATTTTGTAATATCGCACCTCTTCTACGCGCATATGGCGTATAAATTTTGTCAATAAATATTTCATGTGTACATTTGACCTTGTAAGATTTTATTGCAAAAATACGCTCTTTATTATTAATTTTGCTACAATTTTACATTGGAAGCGGAAACTATTATCAAATTCAAGTTGCGGACAACTTGGAAAATCCCAAAATCCAAAACCCAAATCCCAATTTTAGCGTATTTTATACGTGTTTCATTGGAATTTGGTAATTGGGATTTGGGATTTGCTCAAGTTCGCGGTTTATCCGTAACTTGAGTTATCAACTAAAATGAAGTAAGACATGAAAAAATCCAACTTATTCACTCTTCTGTGCTGTGTGCTGCTGTGCTGCTTTAGTATGGAAATAGATGCTCAAGGGAATAGCGAGAATGCCCATACACAACAATACAGTGATGACGAATTTGAATTTGAATTTGAAGTCGAATTAATATACGCTGACGATGACGATGACGACGGAGACAGCAATGACAATGGAGACAGCGACGATGATGAAGACGGTGATGAGAATGAGAATGAGGATGAAGATGAAGATGAAGATGCATTACTCGGTGTACAGATTAGTGTCGAGAATTCCGGTGAATCTGTTATAGATGCAGATATTCTGTTCAGAGCATACATATCTGATGAAGCACCACAAACAGTTCCGGATACATATGACGCAGAGGAAATACTTTATTTACTTGATACACCTTTACAGCCCGATGAAGCAAGGGAAGTTTTTGTAGACCTATCTCAAAAAAACAGGGGTAGAGTGGTGACTATTTGGCCACTCATTGAAGCTAACAAATCAGGGAACAAAGAAGACGTTCCTTTCATCTCCGTCACTATCCCAAAAGCAGAAGTATCAGACAAAGTAACGATTGATGATTTTGCATCTATCAAGACATATCCCAACCCAACGACCGGTATTTTGAATATAGATATACCCAACGATATTTCCGTCAGCCATATCACTATATATAACGAAACAGGGCAGGCTATAAACACTTTTGACGGAAGCCAAAATGATGCAATCCAATTAGATTTGAGGGATTTACCAAAAGGCATGTACTTTGCCGCTATGAGGAATGAGCAAAATCAAACTATACACTACTCAAAAGTACTAATCCATAGATAATCCAAACAATCTATGCACATTTAGCAATTCAGCGGAGCGAAAGCTCCGCTTTTTGTTTTACAAAACCATTATTATGAAAAAAATTATTAATTCTATTTTGTTGGTCGCAGCAGCAGGCATGATGATGTATTCATGTTCAACTAAAGTTGACCTCCCAACAGAAACTTACTTAAAAACAATCACTACATCTGATACGACCATAGTAGATTGTTTCACTCCTTTGAGTGACATCACTATATACATCGGTGGAGATACTATTACAGTAACATCTGACGGAGAGTTTGATCAAGAACTGGAAGAATGGCTGACCAATATGGAACCATTCAGCATCCAGTTTCCCGTAGATATAGAACTCGCAGACGGAACCACATTCACCCTCAACAACATGAACGACTTGATAGATGTATTGGAGGACTGTGGGGTAGATTTTGATGTTCATGAAGATGAGGAAGAAGATGATGATGACTCGGATAGCGACGACGACGGTGACTCTGACGACGATTCGGATGATGACACAGACTCCTATGATGATGATTGTATCCTAAACTCTCCATGTGGAACTTATACCTACAATGAGGGCATCAGTATTTCATCAGATTCTTTAGATGGTGAAATTACAATTATTGTTTTTGATGATAATGTGGCAATAGATACTATCACTTGTCAAGGTTCCGGAATCATCGAATTAGTGTGTGATGATGAGTCAGACGATGACTCGGACAGTGACGACGATGGTGACTCTGACGACGATTCGGATGATGACACAGACTCCTATGACGATGATTGCATCCTAAACTCTCCATGTGGAACTTACACCTACGGTGACGACATTAGTATTTCGTCAGATTCCTTAGATGGGGAAATTACAATTATTGTCTTTGATGCCAATATGGCAATAGATACTATCACTTGCCAGGGTTCAGGAATCATTGAATTAATATGCGACGATGATGAGTCTGATGATGATTCGGACAGTGACGACGATGGTGACTCTGATGATACAGATGAATCGGACGATGATACAGATGAATCGGACGATGATACAGATGAATCAGATGACGATACAGATGAATCGGACGACGATGCGGATGAGTCGGACGACGATACGGATGAGTCGGACGACGATACGGATGAATCAGATGACGATGCGGATGAATCAGATGACGATACGGATGAATCAGATGACGATACGGATGAGTCGGATGATGATACAGACGAGTCAGATGACGATACAGACGGAAATTAAAATATAACTATACACAATTATTTATCTGATAACTGTGCCGGAATTCGTTTCGGTACAGTTTTTTTTTGTGTTAAGTAGCGAGTAAATTATACCATTTTAAATAATCTATGTCGTAAATAAAAATGGTATTAGGGAATGATGAGAGAATAAATTTACATTCTTGAGTAGATAGTTTTGTGTTTAGTTTTTGCTTTGGAAGCATGAGTTTATCGGGAAAAAGAAGCAGTCAAAAATGTAAATTTATTTTGTCATCATTCCTATGCATAAAAAAAAGTAACGTCCTGCAGATAACCGCGAACAGACGCTACTCATTGAAACTCAAATCTTTTTTTATGAAGAAAAGTAGCACCCATAGAAAACCAAAAAACATAGATGCTACTATCAAATGAAACCCAATTTAAAAAGTCTTTGTAATTTGGGAAGAAAGAAAAGCAGCGTCCGTTGAATCAAATGCACGGACGCTACTAAAACCAAATGAAGTGTCTTTTGACACATTACCGGCAATGTCCCTTCAATTTGCCGGCTATGAAAAAAACTTCCTGTATTTTTCTTAATCCAAAGATAGAGGAAGCCCCATTCATATTTATGAATTTATTACGTGATAAATTACAAGGTTAATTTACATTTAAATAATTCATTTTATTGAAATGGGTTTTATTTAAAAGACTTTAAAGCCGATAAGCCAGAAAAATATTACAGCATTAAATCAGTTAATTAAAGTATTTTCCAATTCGATATAGTGAATATCCGATAATTTTCCATACATACTTTCCCACGACATCAATAAAATAATCGTACTATTTTCCACGCGTTCATTCAGCAATTGTACGATATTATCCTTCACAATCTTTGGCAATGACTCGAATGGTTCTTCGATAATTAAGATAGGTTTGCGCGTGAGAAAGGCGCGGGTGTATTGCAGTATTTTTTGTTGGCTAACAGATAAGTGGCTGCCGAATTCTCCGATTTTATCGTGAACAGAAAGTTGCTGTTGTGGCGGTAGTCCCCTTTGAATAACTTGCAATATAGTCTCTACAGCAGGTATTTTTGATTTACTGATGCTGTAGGATACCGCTTCAAAAACTGTCTTGCCCACCAACGGAAAATCCGGCGAAACCACAGTCAAGCATCGCCTTAAGGATGTAAGGGAAATATCTTTGATGTTGTCCTCGCCTAGTAAAATTTGCCCGGAAGCAGGAGTATACAAACCGGTCAATAACTTTATCAAAGTCGTTTTCCCTTCACCTTGTTCTATATTTAATACATTGATTTTGTAAGGCTTAAATGATATATTTATGTCGTTCAAAACATTCCTATTCGCATTTGCATAACCAAAACGCACATCACGTATATGCATCGGATAAGCACGCTTACGAATGTTCTTAGTACCCAATGTTTCGGCAGGTACATTGAGTACTTTTAATAATTTTTCAAAAGAAATATTGCCCAATTCCCAACTCACCGGAGTCCTCAATATCCTTCGGAATACAGGCAATATCGTAATCAACAATAATACTATACTCAATAAAGTACCTTCGTTTACCTGCCCTGCGCCTTGTTGTTTTTGCCACAACACATACCACAATACCGCACCAATCATGAGGTATAAAGCCGTCGGTACTATCACGAAAATCACATTATAAATGCGCTCGTATTCGATACCATATTGGAGTATTTTTTGAGTTCTTTTTCTAAAACGTGTGGTTTCAGGGACTTGTCGGTTAAAGACTTTAATTGTCTGAATACCCTTCAATTTTGTATTGATAAAACCCAACAAACCGGAGGTTTTATTGCGCTTATTGAGGCTGGCTTTTCGTAGAGGAATATTCAACAGAAAAACCAAGCCGACGACTGTCAGCCACGTTGACAAGACGATAATACCAACGCCTTTATCCATCAAAAACAAGGTCAACAAGGCAAAAATAAGCAGCACCGCATCCGTCGAAAATCGCAAAATTCCCTTCGTAAAGTAATTGCGAATACTTTTCAAATCGCCGCTATATCGCAACAAATATCGCCCAATACCACGCTCATCATAGATATTGATATGCAAAGCTAATTGTCTGACATACAGGGTATCACGTATATCATACACAAATTGCTCGCCCAACCGCGCAATCGAGAAGCGTTCTAAAAAATGAAACAACCCTTTTAGCCCAATCAATATCAATAACAACCACAAATAAGCCTTCGGGCTTTGCACGTCAAAGAATGGCAATTTATTCAAAAACTGCGCTCGTACCGCCCGAAGGTCGAACACCAATTCGTAATACTTGCCAAAGCTGACCGGAATCAATATCGTCAACAAGCTCGATATGATTCCGGTCAAAATTGCTATGATAATAGTTAGGTAGTGCCGTCCGGTAAATTGCCGGATAAGTTGCCATTTTTTAAACTGTTCTGTTTCCGTTTTTTCCATTAAATAGATTATCAATCAAGAATCGAAAACTCCTAAGAAGTGCATCGTCAAAATGTAAAAT
>JAHDEO010000567.1 GCA_020628725.1 Saprospiraceae bacterium | reverse complement strand
GATTCCTGATATTTCTTATGTTGCCTTTCGGCAATGCCAATACTGACTTCATAGAGTCCGTAAATGGGAACTGCAATAAGGAATTGAGTAATTGCATCAGGTGGTGTAACTATAGCGGCAAGTATAATGATAAACAGGAAAGCATGTCGGCGATAGGTACGCATAAAATCAGGGGTAATTAAGCCCATTTTTGCAAGGTAGAAAACCACCAAAGGTAATTGGAAAAGGATGCCCGTTGGAATCATAAACATCAGTAGATAATTGACATAAGAAGCGAGGGAAGGCGTATCACCCACAACACCACCTATCTCATAACCAATTAAAAACTTGACTGCAAAAGGCGAAATAATAAAGTATCCAAACAAGACACCTAACAAAAATAAACCACTTGCCACTCCGACCACACCACGTGCGGCTTTTGCCTCATGCTCATGCAATCCCGGACGGACAAATAACCATATTTCTCTGAAAACGAAGGGAAAAGCTGCTGCCAAACCAAGCATAATGGATGTCTTGATGTGCACGAAAAATGTTTCACCCATCACACGAGGGTCAAATTCAAAATCCGGCGGCGTCATACACATTCTATCTCCCAATCCCACAGCATTTGAGAACCAGCACATGAAGCGATAAGAGAGGAAATCCGGCTTTTTGGGACCATAAATGAATTTATCAAAGATAAAATCGCCCATGACAAATACCAATATAGCAATACCAAAAGTCACTGCTACAGATCGAAACAAGTGCGACCTCAATTCATCGAGATGCTCAAAAAACGACATCTCCTTTTCGGTATTTTTTATCGGTGTGTTATTGGACATAGCTTTGATTCATCAAACTTACAAATTCCAAAATCCAAGTACCAAATTCCAACTGAAGTAGCGACGAAACACATCTGAATTAGAATTTTGTATTTATTATTCACTACAATTAACGCAAAGGTAAGGATATATGTTTTAATCGTGTTTTTGAGATGGGAGAAAAATAATAACGAAAAGGTTTATAACCGAAATTATAGCACTATTTTCTGCAAAAAAACGTCTATATAAAACAATAGGACAGTTAAGGAAACTTAAAAGTCAGGTCAGACGATGCAAAAAAGTAAATTGATAGACAAATTGCGCTTGGTAGAGCGAGACGAAATGCGCGATTTGGGCAAATTCGTGGAATCACCTTTTTTCAATAAAGATGAAAAGGTGGTCAAGCTATTTGATTATCTGAAAAAATACCACCCGGTTTTTGATAATAAAAAACTGGATAGAGAATACGTCGCCAAAAAAGTATTCCCCGAATGGAAAGATAATGCTTACAAAAAACTCAGCCACATCATGTCTCGCCTCTCGCAGTTGGTGGATGATTATTTTGTATGGAAAGAGACGGAGTATGATAACTTTGAACGTTATCATGCACTACTAAAAGCTTATAAACGCCGTAAAGGAGATTGGTTTTTTGATAGTGCTGTGGGGGATTTTCGCAAGCATTTAGATAAGCAGCCGGAGCGCGGTACGGACTATTATTTTCATCAATATCGATTGAACGAAGAAATATATACACATACTGCCACAGAACGTGTACAGACAGATATTGATAGTCTTGGTAATGCGATAGATAATCTTGACTTATTTTATTTTGCTAAAAAGTTTATGTATTGCAGTGAGGTGCGTTTTCGAGAATTATATTTGGCAGAGAAGAGTGAATTGGTGTTGTTGGATGAGATGTTAGGGGGAATAAAGCATCCGCTTTTGAAGGATAATCATTTTATTCAAATTTTTGCGACTATCGTACAACTATACCAAACTCGTGATAAAACAGTGTATGAAAAACTCAAAACCTTTATCAGGGAGGGAGGTATAAAAGTAAGTACTGCAGAAAGGATGGATATGATAAATATGGCAAATAATTTCTGTATTTTAGAATATAATCGTGGACAAATAAGTTATTTGGAGGAAATTTTTGATTGGAATGAGTATGGGCTTCAAGAAAATATATGGATAGTTGGACATATGGATCATGCTCTTTATTTTAATATTGTAAGTATTGCCTGTGCTTTACAAAAGTTTGAATGGACTTCAGATTTTATCAGTAAATATACTCAATATTTGAGAGATGAAGTACAGGAGAATACTCGTATAATGGCAAAATCCCAGCTAGAGTTTGCAATGCAGGATTTTGAAGCTACACTTGAATTACTTAGAGATGTAGAATTTGTAGATGTACAGTATAGCCTTCGAGCCAAGGCTTACCAATTGAAGTGTTATTATGAATTGGATGGTTATGAAGTACTTTTTTACGATGCTTGCAACGCTTTTGCCCAATATTGCCGCAGAAATAAGGTAATAGGCGAGCAAGCACGAAAAATTAATCTTAATTTTATTAGTATGATTAAAAAACTTTATCAAGCTAAGTATCAAAGAACCGAAGGACAAGAAAGTTTGATAAAAAGACTTGAAGATACACCGATACCCTTTTCGCGTTGGTATAGAGAGAAGGTTGAGGCAGATATTAAGGATAAATAAATGGTATTGACTATTATACATAAACTCCAAAAAGAGCCGTCATTCTGAATTTATTTCAGAATCTCCTAAACCACAATCACAATGTTCGATGTGAGCTAAAAAAAAATATTTCAATCAAAAACAACGAGTTATACGTTTTGTACAACATGGATTCTCTATCGTTCGGGAGATACTGAAATAAATTCAGCAAGACGATTAATTTTTTGATGTGCTGAAATGTGAGGTAATTCTATAAATATCCGAAAGAGCCAATAAAAAAGACCGCCCGATTAGAGCAGTCTTTTTCTTATCGTTGTTGTGTGTAGATTTTATCTGACAATTATTTTTTGGATAATTGCATCAGTAGCCGTCTCAAGTTTCATTAAATAAATGCCCGGCTGTAGTTGAGAGGTATTAATTTGAATTCTATCAGTACCTCTGCGGATAGAAACCAAGCTATTTATGCTTTGTCCGTTTAGAGTCAACATATTTATATGCTCAATATCCAATCCGTTTGTTTCTACAAACAAATTATCTTGAACAGGATTTGGGTAGATATCAACTACTGATGTATTATCGGAATCCTGCGCGATTCTATCGGCAGGATCACTCCCACATACTAAACCACTATTAAAATTGGGTAGATTACAATTTTGACCAAGCGAAGATGTACCAACGATATTTCTAGCGGCTATACTCATACATGGCGGTCCATCAGGATTATATCCTGCGACAACTGCAGTGGTAGATATACCACCACCACCGCCGGCATCAATACCCGGTAATAGCTGGAAGCCTGTGGCTTGACCATCGTTATCAAATAGAGGTTGTATGCCACCTTCTATGATAGTCGAACTTTGGCTGTAGAATAATAATACAGGTCTATCAGAGCCACCGATTTGATTAATAACAATATCAAATTCAACCGAAGCAGCATCATTATAAAACGTGTAAGGTATATCTATAATAACAGCATGGAATTTTGTATTAACAGCTACATATGGTGAAACGCCAAGTACGTTTGCAAGATCAGCAAGAGATTGTCCTGTCAATTGATTCCAAGTCATATAACCGGCATCCCATTTTACATCTTCAACAATGATTTTTACATCATAATTGTCACCACAGTAAGTGGGAGTTGCTACCATTCCGAATCCCTGAATCTGAGCATTTACATTAAAAGAGAAAGTTGTTAATAAGAGGCATAATACGCTAAAAAGAAAATTCTTTTTCATAACTAATTTGATTTATTGTTTGACAAAAAATGTTTTAATGTGTGTATCGGATTGATGATTCAAAGGTATGACCATCTTGCCCGTCACACAATTACAAAATTTGTCCTTTTCCGTAAAAAACGATACAAAAGAATACAGCGAAAATCGAAGATTGTGAATTTAAATCTTTGATTTTCAATTAATTATCCTAATTGTTCTATAGCAGTAAGGTGGATGAATTTTCCATTTTTTTGAGGAAATTTTGTTACTGGAAATAATCGGAAAGTGGGTGAAAAATTAGTGGGTTTTTGTTTTTAAGTGAAAGAAATTAAATAAATTCGACAGGAATGCGCCGTAATTTTTTCTTCTA
>JAHDEO010000566.1 GCA_020628725.1 Saprospiraceae bacterium | reverse complement strand
ACGAAGGGTTTTAAGTTTTTATTAATCTGATTATCAGTAAATTATACGTGGTGCCTTTGTGACTTCGTGGCAAAATTATAAGTGTGCCGTTCTTATCCATTAAATCTGTTCCATCTGTGTCCTATCCATTTTCATCAATCTTTCGGCACGCGAGAAGATACACCATTATTCCTCAACCAAATCGCTTTGTCCTGTCCATTGATGTCGCCATCAAAATTGAGGTCAGCAGGGATATATTCATCAAATTGCCCATTATTGACGTCCCACACTGCTTTATCCAGCGCATTGATGTCGTAACTTTCTGAATCTGCATCTTGTCTGATGTCTCCTGTGTACATGCCCCATATGCCGGGCGCAAGTTCTATTTGTCCAAAACCTGCATCACCTGTGTATGAATCTTGCGTCGTGAAATCATAAGTCAATACACCATTTTGCACACTTATAAGATTGGGAGACATTGCTGCCATATGATTACGATGTTCTACAACGATATAAAATGGTCCGTCACTCATCACTTCCAATGGGCAATTATCCATGAATCTCAATGAACCATCCTTTTGTAATAGTGCCGCAGTTTGTGTTATTTGGTCAGACTTATTGATGTCTTTGCGGAGCGAGAGCAATATCCAATCCACAGAAAGATTGTCGTAATCTGTATCGGTAAAGTCTGCGCCTTCATTGCCGGAGTAGTTCCACGGTGCAAGATTATAAGGCTGCCCTGCGGGTGTGGGTGTTGCCAAGCCGCTTGTTGGGGTTTGTCCGGGCAGGATTTTTCTGCCTGTGGCGAGTTGGGTGGTCATTTCATTTGCAAGAGAATCATATGCGGCTTGCAGAATAACTTTGATGTCAGTTTGAAGGCATTGAGCATCGCAAATGTCGGCGATACCATTATTGTTTTCGTCAATACAAGGGAGTTGATAAGTGATGACTAAGCGTGGGGCATTATTCTCAGAACCATCGTAGGTGTCGGCTATTCTGCTACCATCACCTTGTATCCTAAATGTAAGCGCATTACCGCTTTCCCAACCTTGCTTGGAGATGATAGAATTGAGCAAAGGGGAGAGGTTGGGTGTGCGTTGATTAGCTCCTGAATCACCTACGGAATTCCATGCAGGGACATTATTCCAGTTGACTGTTGTAGTTAGGAAATTTCTATTGGATAAATTAAATGTATTATTGGAAATGGCAGGGCTATTTGTATTATCTTCCATTGAAATGTTGAAATTCGCGGTCGCAGAAGAGGCTTCATCTGCTGTAAATTGAATGTAGGCATTACTGACAATCGCTCCGAAAGGAACATTCAGATTTTGAAATCGCAAACCAATATTATACACCAAATTCGTATTATCCTCATCATAAACAATATCCAAATCGCCGGAGGTGAAGTTGATAGAGCCATTCGAACTATTTTCTTCTACATCATCATTACCATTAATAATTGCTTGTGAAATAGTTACGGGTACAATGGACGTGCAATCACAATCCGTATCGCAACCATTTGGAATGCCGTCTCCGTCGGCATCAAAAGCATCGTTAAACCCTTCGCAAACATCAAGATTATCGCAAATGCCGTCATTATCTGTATCAAAATAAACGCCGCCTGTGCAGTTTAGATTAGCATCATAAGTTTCGCCTTGTGTGCAAATATCGCCATCTTCGCAAGGCTGTCCGGGAATGATATTATCTTGCCAACAAGCGAAATTTGAGACATTTTCTACTCCCGCAGCATTAAATGTTCCGCCTATATAAAGTTCGTTACTTCCATAGTCTAAGGCATTCAAGAGGTTATCTACGCCAACATTGGTATTTGTCCCAAGTGCTTCCCAACCATTTGCTGCCGACCAACGTGTCAAGCCATTGACGATAATATTTTGTTGCGGTGCATTATTGAGTGCTGCCTTAAAACTCCCTGCCGCGTAGAGATAACCATCGCGATAAGTGAGCGCATTGACATTATTAGATAAACCGTTTTCTATCTTTTGCCATTGATTCGTATTTCGATTCCAACGGGCGATTCTATTGACGGTATTTCCACCTGCTAATGCGAAATTTCCTCCCGCATACACGTAGTCAGATGTGATTTCAATGGCTTGCACAAATCCACTTGTTCCTGCCCCAAGTGTTCCCCAAATACTACCATTCCATGTGGCAATGCGGCTGGCAGTTTTGCCACCTGCTGAGGCGAAATTTCCGCCAATATAAGCGACATTATTTTCGTCGATAGCGATTGAACGAATTTCATTGCCTGTGCCTGCAACGCCTGTTCCACTATCTGTTAAAGCTGACCAAGAATTACCATTTCTGAGTGCGATATTGTTTGCGGTAATACCATTGACTTGCTCAAATGTACCGCCGATGTAAACACCGTCATTGGCATCTACGGCGATAGTCAATACAGGTCCGTCCGTGCCATTATCCAATGCTTGCCAGGTGCTACCGTTCCAACGTGCGATATTATTGGCATTCACTCCGCCAATTTCTGTAAAATTTCCACCTGCGTATAAATCGCCATTAGAGGTGAGGGCGAGGGCGTAAATCGTTCCGTTTGCACCTGTATTGAGCGTACTCCAATTTGAGCCGTTCCAGCGAGCAATATTTTGAACAGATGTGCCGCCAACTGTATTGAATGTACCGCCAATATAGACATTACTATTATCATCAGAAGCTATGGCATTTACTGTCCCATCCGTGCCGATAGAAGCAGGATTGCACCAAAAACCTACACCGTTTACGGCTGTTGCGGTAGGGGAGGAGAAGCCGTCTTTTAAACGATAGATGACGCCATCCTGACCATAACCTGCGAAGTAAAGTTCCTGATTAATATCTTCTCCAAAGGTAGAAACGAAAACATTTCCGCCGCCTTGACTTTCGGCACTGAATAGGAGAGTGCGATTGGCACTACCCGTTATCGGGTCATAATCCAACACCCAAACTCTGCCTGTGATGTAGTCGGCAAAAACGTATTTTCCATAAATATCGGGATTGGTACTGCTGATTTGAGAACCGCGATAAACGTAACCGCCCGTTATGGATTTATCACCTTGACTGCGATTATAAGTGTAAATAGGAGCAACCGGATTTGCGGGTTCGGGTGTAGAGGTGGTATAAATGATGTTGCCCTCATAGCGGTCCCAACCGTAGTTTCCGCCATTTTCTATCAAATTAATTTCTTCAAATTGATTTTGTCCCACATCACCTGCCCACAGGAGATTGGTGGCAAAATCGAAGTTCATTTTCCAAGTATTTCGGATGCCCCAAGCGTAGATTTCATCCGCACCGCTTACGCCTACGAATGGATTGTCGGGTGGAATGGCATAGCCCGGACAGTTGGTATCTACATCTATTCGAAGAATGGTGCCGAAGAGATTGGTGTTGTTTTGTGCGTTATTTTGAGGGTCGCCGCCACCGCCGCCATCACCTACCGAAGCGTAGAGATAACCGTCGGGTCCGAAAGTGATTTTACCGCCATTATGATTGGAATTGTTTTGATTTTTTACAAATGCAATGACTTCGCATCCGCTTGAAGCATTGGCGGTATTGGGGTTTCCTGCACTTACTTCAAATCGCTTGATAACAATTTCTACTAATCCGCCGGAAATATCTGTGAGATAAACGTAGAAATATCCATTCTGCTCATAATCAGGATGAAAAGCCAGACCAAGCAATCCTTTTTCTTGTCCTGCATCGTAATCTACCTCGTTGGTGATGTCAAGAAAAGTGTTGCTGCTTGTCACGTTTGCATCATTATTGAATACCTTGATGCGTCCTTCCTGTTCTACGACAAACAAACGGTCATCGCCGGGTACGCCCGTATTTTGAATTTCGACCGGAAAGCGGAAGGTGAGATTTGGGAAGGCATTTTCATAAGTGATTTGGGAAAATGTTAAAGTAGAAAAACTGATGAATAATGAGGTAATTGCTATATGTTTCAATACGTTTAGATACATCATGAGTTGCTTAAGTTATTTGAATGTAAGAGTAAAGATAATCGTAATGTGTTGTATTTGCTTGAATTGTGTGTGAAAAAAATATGTTGAGCGTAAGAGGCTGTTTAGAATTATTTTTTTGATGAATATGAAATGTATTTTTTGTCCAGA
>JAHDEO010000046.1:16758-24787 GCA_020628725.1 Saprospiraceae bacterium | reverse complement strand
GGTAAACCGCCTACATTATGATGCGATTTAATGGTGACAGAAGGACCGTGTACCGAAACGGATTCTATAACATCAGGATAAATCGTGCCTTGCCCCAACCATTGAATATCGTTGAGTTTATTTGCCTCATTTTCAAATACTTCTATGAAAACGCGTCCTATCGTTTTGCGTTTCTTTTCGGGGTCGCTTATTCCCTTTAATTCGGATAAAAAATTACCCTTTGCATCAATTCCTTTGATATTTAGCCCAAGTCCTTGATAGGATTCAAGCACTTGTTCGTATTCATTTTTGCGAAGCAAACCATTATCAATAAAAAAGCAAAATAATTGGTCGCCAATCGCGCGATGCAGTAGCATCGCCGCCACAGAAGAGTCAACGCCACCCGACAAACCCAGCAGGACTTTTTCGCTACCAATCTTATGACGCAATTCTTGTACGGTGGTTTCTACAAATGACTCAGGCGTCCACGAATCGGTACAGCCTGCTATGTCGATAACGAAGTTTTTGATGAGTGTTTTCCCATCAAGACTATGCGTGACTTCAGGGTGGAATTGAAGACAATAAACAGGATGTGCAAATCTTTGATTATCAGAACGATAAGCAGCTACGCCAATGCTCTCTGTACCCGCGAGAAGATGAAATCCATCAGGAATTTGAGCAATCGTATCTCCATGCGACATCCAAACTTGCGTTTCTTTTACATTTGCAAAAAGTGAATCGGATTGAATATTGGTGAGGAGGGCTTTTCCGTATTCGCGTTTGTCGGAGCGCATGACTTTCCCGCCGAAATGCTGTGCCACATATTGTGCGCCATAGCAGATGGCAAGGACGGGTTTTTTGCCGATGAGTTTGTCTATTTCGGGATGGAGTGCGTGTTCATCCGTAACAGAAAAAGGGCTACCGGAAAGGATAATCCCGGCAATCGTATCATCAATTTCAGGGATTTTATTGTACGGGACAATTTCGCTATACACATTGAGTTCGCGCACACGACGGGCAATGAGTTGCGTATATTGCGACCCAAAATCAAGGATAAGGATTTTCTGCTGCATATCGCGGCAAAGATAGGGAAACAATGATGAAATGCTTAAATGATGCAATGCTTAAATGTGATTAATGAGCGAATGAGTGTCTCATATAGTTATCGGGATGAATGAATGAATCGTTTTTTTACTTAAAACTAAAGAATTAGTTAAAATTTAGTTATCAACTAAAAAATTAGTTAAAAAAGTGTATATTTGCATTGCGAATTGCGTATAAAGGTGGGAATTCTTTGAAATATTAGGGAAAAGACTTACTTTTGCGCTCAATTTTTAAATTAAATTAGAAAACGAAAAAGACATGAAAAACGTCGTATTATTTTGTCTGGCTTTAGCAGTGGCTTTTACTGCTTGTAAAAATGATTCTGCGGATACTACAGCAGAAAAAAATGTAACTACATTAAACGCTGATAAAACATTACCAAATGCTAACAATAATACAGCACAGAAGGTAGCTGATGCTATTCCTGCTGATACTGTAAATGTAGCTAAAATGACCTTCACAGAGCAAGTTTTTGACTATGGTACAGTCAAAGCAGGTGGGTCTGTAGAACATACTTTCAAATTCAAGAACACAGGTGTTGCACCACTTATCATTGAAAGTGCAAAATCTACTTGTGGTTGTACAGTACCACAGTATCCGAAAGAGCCTATCGCTCCGGGTGAAAGCGGTGAAATCGCAGTTAAATTCAACACTAAAGGTAAGTCGGGAAGACAACGTAAGCCTGTCAATATCACAGCGAATACTTGGCCTAAGTTGACAACTGTTCACATCGACGGTACGGTTGAGAAAGCAGAAGAAGAAGCTACTGCAACAAACAAATAAGACTTGAGACAAGAGATATGAGACAAGAGATTTTTCTCTCGTCTCTTGTCTCGTGTCTTATGTCTCAAACAAGATATTATGCAAACAATGCTATTGCAAGCTGCCGGAAATGAAGGGATGATTAATCTCATCTTTATGGCGGCAATCATGTTGGTGGCTTATTTCTTTTTGATTCGTCCGCAAGCGAAACGTGCGCGTGAGCAACGTAGTTTTGTGGAAAGTCTTGAAAAAGGAATGAACGTAGTCACCGCCGGAGGTATTCACGGCAAAATTTCTAAGGTTGATGACACTACCGTCACGCTTGAAGTTTACAACAAGACTTATTTGACGGTTGAAAAAACGACCATAAATATGGAAATGTCAACCGCTTCCGAAAAAGAAACGGCTGAAAGTGCAAGTTGATACCGACAAAATAAAAGCATTTTTGCAAACGGACAGGGCAATGTTGATGGGCTGCATCGGCATTGCCCTTATTGTTTGGTTGTTTATGAAAATGTCGCAGCCACATGAGACACAAGTGCCGCTCGAGATCACCTATACCCTACCGGACGACAAGATATTTGCCACACCACCACCTGCAACAATTACCCCCAAAATCAGCGGTACGGGCTGGGCATTATTCAGACGCTACCTGAGTGCCCAACGTCCGGAAATCAATCTTACCCTTGAAAATACACCCAACCAAACCATCAGTGCTTCCCGACTTGAAACCGCCATACAAAGCCGCTTGTCGAGTCCCCTGACTGCGAGCCTGCGCGCATATCAATCCATCTCCGTTCAATTAGATGACAAAGCAGGTAAGAAAATTCCCGTTATCCTGCAAGAAAGAATTCGCCTTGCTCCTCAGTATCAATTCATCGTGCCGCCACGCCCCGTGCCGGATAGTATTACCATTTATGGTCCAAAATCCGTCATTGAGAAAGTTGATGCTTGGCGAACAGAACTCTATGAAAAGGAAGGTATCAAAGAAAACGAAACGCCTGCTGTAGCCTTACTCTCCCACTCCAATACCGAAGTGAGCTTTGAGCCTGAAGAAGTGATTTGCAAGATTGATGTCGAACAATTTACACAAAAAGCACTTGAAGTTCCCATTCAAATCATCAATGCACCCGATACACTTCTACTCACCATTCACCCGTCCAAAACGAAAATCACCTGTCGCGTAGGACTAAGCAACTATGACAAGGTCGATGCTACTCAATTCAAAGCTGTTGCTGATTTCACCAAAGTTGATGTCAATAATTCCAATTACGCTCCCGTCAAACTTACCCAAGTACCCGATTTCGTCAATAATACCAATACACAGCCACAAAATGTAGAATTTATCATTAGTCAGTGAAATGTGCTGATGTGTAGATGTACTGATGTGCTGACGCGATTTTTGTAGATAAATTTTCGCATAGCGAAAAAAAAATACGTCAGTACATCAGCACATCCACACATCAGCACTTATCTTTACAACATGAAAAAATTACTTATGATAATTGGAATTATTATCGGTGTATTGATACTTGCTGTGGCAGCACTTTTCTTATTGACGCCTGCACCCAAAATCGTGACCGGAGTAGCAGCCAAACGCGCCTGTTCTTGTCACTTTCTGGCAGGTAGAAGTGCTGAATATATCGCTGCGAACGAAAACAATTATTCGCTCATAAAATATGCTAAAATAAAATACAACAAGGAGCAGAAAACTGCAACTGCGACTTTTTTGGGATTGGGAAAACTGACGGCTGCCTATCGCGAAGGGCTTGGTTGTGCGATTGTTACGGAGGATTATCCATTGAAAAAGGTACAACAATTATCGTTCTCTATCCCTACTCCAAATCCCACACCTGATATTTTTGCTGCAAGTAATTTTTCCGACAAACCTGTTTTTAATCAAGAAAAAATGAAGCGTGCCGTTGATAAAGCATTTGAAGGAAAGAAACGTAGTCGGGCGGTTGTCATTGTGAAAGACGGTCAAATCATTGGCGAAAAATATAGCGAAGGACTCGATGAAAAGAGCTTGCTGCTCGGCTGGTCGATGACAAAGAGCATCACAAGTGCAATGGCAGGTGTCATGGTGCAAAAAGGCATGATTGATATTAACCAACCCGTCAATATTCCTGAATGGAAAAATGATGAACGCGCCAAAATTACTTGGAATAATCTCCTGCAAATGTGTAGTGGTTTGAAGTGGGGTGAAAATTATTTTTGGGTAAGCGATGTCACCAAAATGCTGGCGATGCGAGGCGATATGTACCAACACGCCATCCAATCAAAAGCCAAGTATGCGCCCGAAGAAAAATTCCTCTATTCCTCAGGCACGACGAATATCGTAGCAGGCTTGCAACGCCGACAATTCGCTGATATTCAGCAGTATTGGGCATTTCCCTATCGTGAACTATTTCATAAAATCGGGATGGACAGTGCCATTATGGAGCCTGATGCTTCAGGAACTTTTGTCGGCTCATCGTATAGCTACGCGACAGCGCGGGATTGGGCAAAATTCGGCTTGCTCTATCTCAATGACGGTATGTGGGAAGGCGAACGCATTCTGCCGGAAGGCTGGGCAGCCTACACCGCAATTCCCGCACCTAATTCAGAGGGAATTTATGGTTCAATGTTTTGGCTCAATGCAGGCGGACAATATCCTGATGCACCTCGCGAAGCTTATGGCGCACAAGGTTTTCAGGGTCAATATGTCTATATCATCCCATCGAAAAATCTTGTTGTCGTGCGCTTGGGTACAGGCATCGGCGATTTGGATTTCAATGAGTTTTTGACGGAAATTGTTGCTGCGAGTTAACGGGTTACGGGTTGCGAGTTGCGGGTTGTTTTTTCGTAAAACAGGCAACCCGCAACCCGCAACCAAAAAAACTTTGAATAACCGAACTATTCTGCTAACTTTGCCGTTATTAATACGAACTCTGGTGTTGTGAGCCGTTTATACAGTCTCCTACTTTATTTATTTCTCACCACTATTTTTCTAATTGAGACTGTTCAATTGTACATATTAATTCCACAGTTTCACCAATTTTTTTTTATGAATATTTTTGTTGCAAAGTTAAACTTTGACACACGAGAGGATGACCTTCGCGAAGCATTCGAAGAATTCGGCGAAGTAGATTCCGTAAAAATTATCAACGATAAATTTTCAGGTAGATCAAAGGGCTTTGGCTTTGTTGAAATGCCGGACGATGAGGCTGCTCGCAATGCTATCGAGTCATTGAACGACACTGAATTTGACGGTAGAACAATCGTTGTGAAAAAAGCTGAACCGAGAGAAAATCGTCGTGGCGGCGGTGGCGGTGGCTACAATCGTAATCGCGGTGGCGGTGGCGGTGGCTACGACCGTAATCGCGGTGGTGGCGGTGGCTACAACCGAAATAGATATTAAGATATTTTTAGAAAGGCGTTGCAATTGCAACGCCTTTTTTAGTTTTATGAGCGAGTTTTTTTTGCGTAGCGAAAAATATAACCCGCAACCCGCAACTCGTAACCCGCTACAAACTTTCCGCTTTTTGTACCAATTGTCTAAACTCTTGTTTGAAGCCATGCGTATCGCTTAAATTGGTCGCATCAAACCACTGAATGACATCATCATAACTACTCGTACCTTTATATTCCGAATCACGAAGTAATAAAGAAAAAGAGGCCACACTCGCTGTAAATTTTGTAAAATCAGAGGCTTGTGCAAAAGTATTTCCCTCATCATATATTTCCAAATTCAAAGGAACGCTTACATCTGAATCAGGTTCTTTATATCTGAAATCAATCGTAAAAGTAGGGACGAGACGAAAATCATCATTTCCCGTAGGAACGATTTCATACAAGGCAGTAATATTTTGGTTGGCACCAATTTCACCGGCATCTTTACTGTCATCTTCAAAATCTTCGTTTTCAAGTACGCGATTTTCATAACCGATTAAGCGATAGGCTTCTACATTTTCGGAGTTAAATTCGACTTGAACTTTGACATCTTTTGCTACCGTATAAAATTTACTGTAATCGTAAATGAATACTTTTTGAAGTTGTTTTACATTGTCAATATACTCATATGTCCCGTTGCCATTATTGGCGATTTGCTCCAACATGCCGTCATTGAGATTGCCTCTACCGACACCAAGTACCGTAATAAAAATTCCTAAATCACGTTTTTCTTCAATCAACGAAACCAACTCATCCTGACTACTCGGACCGACATTAAAATCGCCGTCCGTACCGATGATAATGCGATTATTACCATCTTCAATAAGATTGTCTTGTGCAATCTCATATGCCGTAATAATGCCTTGCGCACCTGCCGTACTACCGCCCGACCCTAAGCCGTTGATGGCATTTTTGATGGTTTGTTTCTGAGTACCGGGCGTCGATTCGAGTACGATACCCGCCGAACCTGCATAGGTCACAATCGCTACGCGGTCTTCTGCATCCATCTCATCCACGAAAAGATTGAAACCTTCTTTGAGCAATTCCAATTTATCAGAACTTGACATTGAGCCGGATACATCTATAAGAAAAACAAAATTTGAAGGTGGTAATTCTCCTGCGATAGGTTCGCCTTTGATACCTATCCGAATGAGTTTGTTCTCGGTATTCCACGGACATTCACTTACTTCGCCATTCAAATCAATTGGATGTTGTGCCTCATCAAATTCATAATCCAAATCAAAATAATTAATCAATTCTTCAGTACGAATCGCGTCTTTTACAGGTAATTGATTGTCTTGCTGCAAGAAACGACGGGCGTTGGCGTATGAAGCGCCATCTGCATCAATGGAAAAAGTCGAGACAGCTTCGTCGGCTACATTTACGAAGGGATTCTCTGCTATTTCATTGTAGTTATCGCCTCCGGTTGGAGTAGAATATTCTCCGGGAGTAAATCCGGCACTATTACTAAAGATACTGTCATTATAAGATACATTACTACTTTCTTTAGAACATCCAATTAAGAATATTGGCAGAATAAATAAAGCGAGGATTTTTTTCATGATAATTAATTTTTAGAATTTTTTATTATAAAATATTGGTTATAAGTGTTTTAGTAAAGAAATAAAAACAAACTAATCCAATTTGCTGTATTTTATTTCGATAAGAATTTGAAATTTTAATTCCATAAAATAGACCCCTCAAATCTCGGTTTGGGTTGGGTATTCTCCTAAAAAACATTGATATTAAACCATAAAAAAATCCCAAACCCCAATAATCAAGATTGGAATTTGGGACCTCTATCGATTAAGATGTATTGTAATTATTTTACAAGCCATCGACCTCGACCAAGTATCTCCCCATCATCCGCAATCACTTCGTAAATATAGATGCCGGAACGTAATTGATTGGCGCGTACCTTTATACCATTATTTTCTATTTGGTAATCGGGTTGAATAAGTTGTCCTGTCAAGGAATACGCCACAACCTCTGCATTCTGCGGCACATTTCCTATTTCAATAAAAGTTTGATTGGAAAATGGATTAGGATAGGAATTCAGGGTAAATACTTCCGGTTCGTTGACACTTGTCTCAAAGAATGAATTCACGTAAGCATCATTTGCATTGAGTATATATTGTTTGTTCAAATCATTTTCATCATAATAATGCAATGCAGCCACTATGCGAATCTTTTGAAAATCAAACTCTTCGGGAACTTCATAGGTATAATCAGAGGAATAAGTTGTTCCAATTTCGGGATTATCAGGAATAATACCTGCTGTTCCCCACGAATCAGAAATAACTGCACGAGTAACATTGATGTGTTCGTAATTGGGTATTGGTTGCCCTTGTTGGTATAATGGGCTGTTGGGATTATTATTATCATAATTACTTTGGTCATAGCCCGGTCCCGAACCAACCACCACATCCTCCACTGCAAAAACAGAAAGACGCAGATCACCTGTTTCCGGTAACTCTACAAAATTCAGTTCAATACTGAAATTCAGCAAATTACCATCTCGACCACCGCTAATAGCGACACCTACAGTGGCTGGTTCATTGAGTTGTTGTGCGAGTCGCTGCTCCCATGTACCGGAAGTAACTGCAACTTGATTAGCCCCATCAAATAATACACGGTCGAAGGTAGCACGCGGCGCACTATTTGCGAAATCATTGTACAGAGGGGTCAAATCATCAACGTGCATCGCATCGGGTATCCAATCAGAGTGATGCGAAAGCCAAATGATGTTTTC
>JAHDEO010000046.1:13848-16658 GCA_020628725.1 Saprospiraceae bacterium | reverse complement strand
CGTGCATCGCATCGGGTATCCAATCAGAGTGATGCGAAAGCCAAATGATGTTTTCCTGATTAGCGGTCATTTCTTCTAATAAAATGGTAGCGCGAGGGCAATTACCACAATTTGCGGAAGTAAATTTTTCGATGAGCACCTTCTTTTCCGGTTGGGCATCAAGGAATTGTGCGCAAAAAATAAGAGATAAGAGTGTAAATAATTTGATTGATTGCATAGTATTCATTTTGAGAAGTCAGAGGTCAGAACACTTCGCTGTCAGAGGTCAGATAAATTCGCTATCTGACTTCTGACAATGCAATGTTCTGACTTCTAACCTCTGGAATTAAAAAACCTTCTACGTCGATGAAAACATGTCACATACGTAGAAGGTTGGTGAATTGGGGGATTTTAATGGTCTTCTAAATTACATTTTTGCAAAATTGTAATACCGTCTACAGATGGTATTTTATTTTTTGCTTCGCAAAAAATGGATGCGGTCTACAGACCGCGTTACTTTACATTTTTGCAAATTGCTCAAGGACAGGTTGTAGCTGCTGCGGCGTTTTGTAGCCTCTAACTGAGTGCATAATCTGTAATTGCTCATTCAAAATGACCATTGTCGGGAAGGCACGGACGCCCATTGCTGACGCCAGTTGGTTGGTACCATTGCGGCGGTACTGACCTTTATTTGGGTCATAATTTGGGTTAGAAAATGTCTTGCCCGAAAATACGATGTCGTTTTCATCCTGTGCATTGAATTTGACTGCATAGAAATTTTCATTGACAAATTCAGCTAATTTTTGATTGGAAAAGGTGTTTCTATCCAACATTTTGCAAGGTCCGCACCAGTAAGTATAGACATCAACGAAGAGTTTTTTAGGCTCGTTTTGCATCGCTGCCTGTGCTTCTTCAAAGCTCATCCAGTTGATAGGTGAACCTGCACCGGGCTTTGTTGTAGGTTGTTTAGTTTGTGAGGTAACAGTTGGTTTAGCTTGTGGTTGTGTAGTGGTAGCCGGAGTAGAAGAAGTCTCGGCTGTACTTTGATTACAAGCTGTTAGTCCGAATAACAAACCAACACTTAGTAATATGATGATGAATTTTTTCATTATTTATTAGTTCAAGTTTAAGTCTAAAGTCAATTTGTACAACGAATTTAACGCTGAAGTTGTTTCGTTCGCGTTTTAGAAACAAAATGTCAGATACCTTTTGGATACCTGACATTTCGTTTTTATTTATAACATTCATCCCAAAATGATAGTTATCAATATTGAGCGAACTGTTCAAAATATAATATTACATTTGATTGAATTGCTGTAAAATCGGCAAGAAACCATCAGCATCACGGTAGCCCGGAACTGCTTGCATCAAGTCCATTTTCTCATTGAGGAAAAGTACTGTCGGGTAGCTTCTTGCACCATACTTCTGTGCCAATTGGTGCGTAGCATTACGCGCTCTCTTTGGCTTAGAAGCATCAAATCTTGGATTCTCGTATTTTTTACCGCCGAGCGTGATAGCATCAGGGTGTTGAGCATCAAATTTTACGGCGTAGTAATTTTCATTCATGTAATCCGCCACACGTTTGTCTGAAAAAGTCGCTTGGTCTAATCGCTTACACCAGCCACACCAATCTGTATAGACATCTACAAAAACTTTTTTCGGCTTACCTTTCATAGCTTTTTCAGCTTGCTCGAAAGATACCCAGTTGACTTTTCCACCCGGCACTTTTGGCTCATAGCTTCTTTTTTGTCTTTGCTGTGCTTTACGCTGTGCATCTGCTTGTGCTTGACGTTGTTGAGCTGTGAGTTGGGCTGGTTGCTGTGGTTTTTTGGTAGGCGCTACCGTCTTGGTAGTTGTGGCAGCATCTGCCTCTGCTTCCGCAGTATCTGATTTGCAGGAAGTCATGAAAAGTGCCATTGCACTGATAAGCAAGGCAACATTGAAATATGTTAGTATTTTTTTCATTTTTATTAATTTGTAAATTTTTTATTCAACATAAAATCAATCTGCATAGCAGATTATTTAGAATGACCACAAATTTAAATAAAAATCAATAAAAACTGCTATTAAGGTTTTGTTAAAACACGGTGAACGGTAGATGGTGGATGGTGGACGGCATAAAATGCACGTTTTTTACGCTGCGAGTGCCATCATTAAGGGCTGTTCCATCTCCTGAATGATTTGACGGCGTTTGTTTGGTCTTTTGATATATTTTGCGGTTAATTGAATCACTCTCCCATGTGGGCGCGACGCAGGTTTATCCAATTGCTTGAGAATATCTTGGGCTTGTTGCTTTTGATTTAATGAACCATGTGTGAGGGCTTTGATAGCTTGATGGAGTTGATATTCAGCAGTTCTTTCTATGGGTACGCTGTATGTTTCAAGATGTTTGAGGGCTTTTTGGTAGGCAGATGTTGTGCCTTTTTTGTTGAGGGCGAAGGCGAGGGCTGTGCTGTAGTAGGGCTGTTCTTGGATAGAAGAATGTGCTAAGCCATATTCTATACGTTGTATAGCTTCATCAAAATTTCCTGTTTTTAGGTGATACATTGAAATGGTATGATGGAATACCCAATCTTCGTGACTTATAGGATTTTCTTTTTCGTTTTTAATATTTAATTCAACTTCTTCATATTTTTTAGCAAGAATTAATGTATGCAAATGTCCGGTTCTTGCAACGACATCATCGGGGAATCGTTGAATGACTTGTTTGTAAATATTTAGAGCCTCATCAAATTGATTTTGTACTTTATAGACCTCCGCCATTCCGTTTCTCGCCACGACATCATCGGGGAATCGTTGAATGACTTGTTTGTAAATATTTAGAGCCTCAT